>NZ_JAXWCK010000028.1:0-98091 GCF_037349415.1 Anthropogastromicrobium sp. | reverse complement strand
CACTTGAGCTTTCTTCTTCGGATGAACTTTCTTCCTCACTTGAGCTTTCTTCTTCAGATGAGCTCTCCGTTGGCTCTTCCCAGCCCGGATCCCATCCTGGATCCCAGCCTGGATCAAAATCGCCTGGATTAAACGGTGCTGCCGGTGTTGTCTTCTGCAATTTGTCTAACCGTTTAAAACCCTCTGAAATCTCAAGAACTTTTTTCTGAATCTGAATATCAAGATCCTGCAAATTCAAATTGTCCATTGTTGTGTCCATCTTTAAAATAGGATCACCAATATTTACATTGTCGCCTTTTTTCACTAAGACCTCTGAAATTTTCTGTGAGGTCGTAACACTTATTTGCTGGCGCTGATTATTGACAACCTGTCCATACATATACATATCAGAACCATAATCAGATGTCGATATGCTGCTGACAGGAACAACTTTTACATATGTATTTGCCTGCTTATTTTTTTGATACACATATACACCGGCTCCGCAGCTTCCTACTATAAGCGAAGGTACCAGAATATAAACTGCTAATTTTTTCATACTGCCCTCCATTTGCCATATCTTATGATGTTGGGGTCAAAAGGTATTTTACCCCCAACTGATACACACGAATTGCTCCGTTGCGATGCAACTTTCGCAATTCTAAAAACATTCGGATTCGCTGATTTTCTTTGAAAATCGCTGCATCCTCATGTTTTTGCGGGTCCCAAGCTCAAAGCCTTATCGTGCAAGCACGAACGGCTTTTGGAGCTTTTGACCCTAGTATCATCTTATTATTGTTCTGCAATCTGTCCATCGCGGATGTGAATGACACGCTGCGCATGTGATGCAATTTCTGAATCATGTGTAATCATAATAATTGTTACACCTTCCTCGTGAAGACTCTGAAAAAGTTCCATAATCTGTGCACCAGACTTGGAATCAAGCGCACCAGTCGGTTCATCCGCAAGCAAAATTTTGGGATGATTGGAAATGGCTCTTGCAATAGCTACTCGCTGACACTGTCCACCTGACAGCTGTGTCGGTTTATAATTCATACGATCTTCTAGTCCGACACGCTTTAGCGCCTGCGCGGCAATCTCCTTTCGCTTTCGCTTTGGTATTCCTGCATATGTCAGCGGAAGACACACATTTTCAAGTGCCGTCTGCTTCATCATCAAAAAGAAACTCTGAAATACAAATCCAATCGTATTTAAACGCACAGTTGAAAGTGCATTGTCTTTATATTTTAAAATGTCCTTTCCATCCAGGTAAAAGCTTCCTGAAGTTGGCTTATCCAGGCATCCGATAATATTCATTAATGTTGATTTTCCGGAACCTGACGGTCCCATGATTGCCACATACTCGCCTTCCTCTACACTAAAATTGACATTTTTTAAGACGGGCATTTCCTGCTTTCCCTGAAAATAACTTTTATTTATATCTTTTAGCTCTAACAGCATACTGCCTGCCCCCTTACTCCATCACATTCATCGCACCGGCATTTCCTGCATCGCCCTGATTTTCACCATTCTCCATGCTGTCCGGCAAAATAGCCTCCATACCTTCCTGTGTCAGCTCATCTGGAAAAGCAATATAGTCATTCTCTGTCAGTCCATCAAGAATCTGGTACTCAAGCATTTCCTCATCAATCTCTCCAACACTTATCTCTTTCTTGCAGACCTTTTGATTGTCATCACAGCTCCACACATAGTAAGTATTCGTCTCATCATCTGATACTACATAGTAGTTTGGAATCCAAAGACCTGTCTTTTCCTCTGTTTCTCCGGTATCCTCCTCCATGATTACATGCTGTCCAAGCATCAGATCCATTGCCTCATTGACAGTCACATAGAAGTGATACTTGCTGCTCTCTGCTGAGGAATCAGAATAACCGTTATTATTATTATCTGTTGCCGGCTCTGTCTCTATTTTGCTTACAACACCAGTATATATTTTATCCTCATCAGCTCTTGGACGAATTACCATCTGCTCACCCACATATAAGCTGTAAATATTCATTTCATTGCATGTTCCCTTAATTCTATAATCACCAGTAGCCAGAATTGTCATAAAGGCATTTGAACCAGAAGAACCATAATTATATGAATCACCGCTGCCTGATGAATCAGAATTGATACTCTTTATAATACCGTCAATATCTGAATAGACAACTGCATTATCAACGTTTTTCTCCAGCTGTGCACGCTCTAGCTGCTTGACACTAATATTATATTCCTGCTTATGAATTGAATTTTGCGCTGAAAGAATCTGAAGATTATACGCCTGCTTCTCAGACTCCTTTGCCTTAGATGCCTGCACATTCAGCTCATTTAACTGTTGGTTCATCGTCTGGAGTGTATTATTCATCTCCTCTAATTCCAGATCAGCCTCCAGAATCTTTTGCTTCATTGCCTCAACATCGTAGGAAAACAGAGGATCACCCTTTTTCACTTCATCGCCAACTTCTACAAAAGTCTCCTTGAGCTGCTTATCGGAATCAAGCTTTATATCCTTTGATTCCTGCGGATCTACAACACCGACAAGGCGAGTCTTTATGCCAAGTGCGCCCTGATCCATAATATCAGATACCTTGCTCATATAAACAGATCCTTCTGCTGACTCTGCAGATGCCAATTTTTCCTGATTATAATAATTTTTATAATAATACCAACCGCCGCCTGCAGCAGCAATTAAAACAAGACCGATTAAAACGGTTCTTTTTCTCATACTTTCCATCCCTTCCCGCAATGCGGTTTGTTGTTCTTTTTTTTAATTAGATACAGTATATCACTTTCTGACAATATTGAAAAGTGTTCAATTCTTACGATAAATTTAAAATGTAATTTCAGTTATTAACTTTTCTTTAAGGCAAAAACCAAGAAAGGTCAAAACCTCATTCTGAGTGAAAGAAAGGTTTTGACCTTTTGGCAGTTTTATGAATCAAAACTTGTAAAGTGGTATATAATAAGATCAATCTAACAATTTTCCCTCTCTATATGACCACTCAAGATAGTTTGGATTTTGATAATATAAATCAGTATTAAAATTCGATATCTCATCACTAATAAAAGAAGAAAATATTTTCATCAACTCTGAAACTTCATCTCCCGGCTTCGCACAGTCCTCTATCATAATACTATATAATTTACCAATATCAAGAAAACTCGGGATCGAATACTTGCAAGCCGATATTGTATCAAAATTTCCCTGCTTTATTTTATAATAATCAACTACTTCATCGCTAACCTGTTCAAAACTAAGGCAGTGATCTACCTCTGCATCATACAAAAGCTTTTTTATACCATCTTCACCAATTTGATTCACAATATCTCCACGATGATTTTTTGTTTCTCTTGCAATATATTCAATTAGTGCGCACACATAAAAATAATCATTTCTTTCCTTCTCTGTCATAAACTACCTCACTCTTTACAAACGTCAGACAATCAAGCGCCGACAATGTATGGAAACTTATTTGATGTGTCGGATATTTAAATTCTGCCAACACCCAAAACTGCTTTCTGTTTATTCGCCCTGCTAGAAAATCATTTACGTAATTCCATACTGTATCATTTGCCATAGGTCCCTCTACAATATCATAGGAATGTGTTTTTCCACTTCTACACTCTGCAATAAAGTCTAACCACGCATCTGATATTTCTGGAAATCTTAATATATTTAATTTTTCATTCGGCTTATATTCATAGTAATTGATTATCGGATCACCAATTCCGCGATTTGCCCATCTTACTGCCTGTTTAAAATTATTGGTGCAATAAAATCCCCAAGAAAAATCTTTTGTATACCTTGCCTTTCTTACTTCTGGGTACTGAACAATCTCTTTACTCGCATGATATAGTTCCATTCTTCACCTCTTTATTAAATTACCATCTTGTTCTACTTACCTTTTAATAATAGTAATAAAAAAAGTATCTGTCAAGTTTTTGCTCTTCCACATTTTTGGTTGTTTTCTTTCGTTTCTTGTGGTATACCTATTACGAGAAAAAGATTGACTTTGAGAAAGGCTTACTATTATACATATGAATATCCAAAATATTGATTTATTTGAAATGCACGAACCTTTAACGGGTTCTTTTCCTTTTGCTGCCCTGACGGCTGTTCTGCCTGATGACATTTCTTCTGTATCTATTCACTGGCAGGATACTATGGAAATTCTTCTAATCCGTGAAGGAACCGGACAAGTATCAATTGACCTTGAAAAAATTTCAGTAAAGAAGGGCGATATCTGTCTGATTTTACCAGGTCAGCTGCATTCCATTGAAACAGATTCAAACTCCTCACTGAAGATTAGCATGATCCAGTTTCCACTGTCTCTTCTTTCTGGAAGTGCAGATAATGACGATGCATTTGCATTTTTAAAGCCGCTCTCAGAGGGTGAACAAGTCATTCCATGGCTTATCACGCCTGAATACGGCTGGTACAATGAGTTTCGTCAATGTTTTGAGGAAATGTTTCAGCTGCAGACGTTTTATTCAGCAGCTTACCCGCTTGGCATAAAGAGCTGTCTCTTTCGCCTGTTTTATCTGCTATTTTACAATGAGCCGTCTGTAAAGCCAAAGAGCCGTCCACAAAAATCAGTAGTAAAGACAAAGCAAATCATTAGCTATATCACAGATCATTACAGTGAACCGCTGTCTACTGAGCAGATGGCAAAAGTATGTGAATTTAGTGAGTCTCACTTTATTAAGTTCTTTAAGTCCACGATTGGCATAACATTCACAGAATGCTTAAACAGCTATCGCCTGTCTCAAGCTTCAAGACTGCTGCTTGCAGACACTGACGAACCAATCATGGACATTGCAAGAAAATGCGGTTTTAACAGCATTCCTCATTTTAACCGCGTCTTTAAGAAAAAATATGGAATTACGCCAAGTGCGCTTCGCGGCACAAAATCTTCTCCAGAGACGGCAGATCCATCGCTCTCATAACAATATCACAATTTGCCGTCTCTCCTTCTGGTGACAAATTGGAATGAATGTAGCATGCACCCATACCAAGTGATTTTGCAGTACGTATATCATCATATTCACTATTTCCGATCATCATTACCTTTGTGGGATCTAAGCCTTCTGACGTTAATAATGCCTTAAAATAAGCAGCATCTGGCTTTTTGCAATGGTAATCTGATGACAGGCACACCTTATCAAAGTAATCATAAATACCAAGATAGCGCAGCTCGCTGGCAGTAAATACCTGCTGCGCATTGCTAAGCACATAGAGCTTTTTTCCTTTCTTTTTCAGGTGGGCAAGAAGCTCTTTTGCACCATAATATAAGCGAACATAGCGCAGTGAAAAGCTTCGAAATACCTGCGCGGCATCCACAGCCTCCTGTATAGAAACACGCACACCCTTTTCTTCATATAAACGCATAAAGACACGCTCTACCTGCGGCTCAGGAATCTGCTTGGGATTTTCATGCAAAAGCCGCTCTTCCTCATCATGAATCAATGCACCATATCTCCAGCGAAGCTCCCATGAGCCGTACTTTGCTCCTTTGTAGGCATAATATTTTGCCATAAACTCCCAAAGCTCATGATCACCCTCTTCTGTATGAATGTCAATCAGAGTGCCATACAGATCAAAAAAATATGCCTGATAATCTGGCATGTTAGGCGCAACAATCGGTGTATACCGCTCATTTTTGATATAGCGTCCTTTTTTTCCTGCTTGTGAAATGAGGATGCCATCACCGTCATTTATGGTACAGATCTTTCGTCCTGTTTCCTCCTCGTAACTTTCCAGTATCTCCTTTGTCTGTTCATAAGCAGTCAGATATGCCAGGTAATGCGGCATAATATTTAACGGCACAATGCCAAAACCGCTGCAGTCTACATTTTCTCCAACTTCCTCAATACCACCGGGTTCAATCTGACAGGCAAACTCCATCGTATCGCCAAGAACCATGCTGCCGGCACTTATTCCTATAAGCACATGGCGGTTAGCAAGCTCAGTCAAAACTTCCAGACTATTTTTCCACTTTTTTAAATGCTTGCGCAGATAAAATGGATTTCCGCCCATCAAAATAACAACATCATATGCCAATAAAAAAGTCGCGTCCTGAAATTCCACGTCCACGCACTCCGGCTCAAGTCCAAAGCGCCTCATGAGCGCACTTAATACTGGAACATTATGATCTTTTTCTTTGTACCGGCACGAGGCGGTTGTCACAAGCGCTGCTCTTCTTGAGATTGGCACAAGTGCTTTTTTTATTTCTTCCTCCAACTGCGGGGATGTTATGCCGTCCGATGTCAGTAATATCATTTTTTCCTCATTTCCGCACAAAACTGTGCTAATTTTATAAACTAATTATACCCTTTCCCACTCCGATTTGCAAGCAAAAGGGCGCGCACCCTGCGGTACGCGCCCTAAATTTTTTATTAAGTAATTAGAAATCTACTTCTTCATCGTAGTAGCAGCACTTTAACAGCTTTGCCATCTGCTCTGGGTTAATGCTTCTTGGATTGGAACCGGTACAAGCATCGCCTACAGCAAGCTCAGCAACCTTCGGCAGCTTCTCCATGAATTCCTTCTCATCAATGATTCCGCCCTCATAGTCCTTGATGCAGGTCGGGATATTTAACTGTGCATTCATACCCTTGATATGAGCGATCAGTGCATCTACAAGCTCTGCATCGGTGCTTCCCTCTAAGTGAAGGAATCTTGCGATATTTGCATATCTCTTCTGTGCTTCTGGCTCTACTGCATTGAAGCGGATAACCTTTGGCAGGTACATTGCGTTTGCACATCCATGAACGATATGTCCGCCACTGTAAGCTGCACCAGTCTTATGTGCCATGGAGTGAACGATTCCAAGCAGTGCGTTAGAGAATGCCATACCAGCCAGACACTGTGCATCATGCATCTTTGCACGTGCATTCATGTCGCCATTGTAGGATGGAATCAGATACTCGCTGATCAGCTCGATTGCATGAAGTGCTAACGGATCAGTGTACTCGCAGTGAAGAGTAGAAACATATGCCTCGATTGCGTGAGTCATTGCATCCATACCGGTGTGAGCAGTCAGCTTCTTTGGCATGGTCTCTGCTAACTCAGGATCTACGATTGCAACATCTGGTGTGATGTTAAAGTCTGCTAACGGGTACTTGATACCCTTCTTGTAATCGGTAATAACGGAGAATGCGGTTACCTCGGTAGCAGTACCGGATGTAGACGGAATCGCACAGAACTTAGCCTTTGTACGAAGTGTCGGGAAGTTAAACGGAATGCACAGATCCTCAAATGTAACATCCGGATACTCGTAGAATGTCCACATAGCCTTTGCTGCATCAATCGGGGAACCTCCGCCGATCGATACAATCCAGTCTGGTCCAAACTCGGTCATCGCTGCTGCACCCTTCATGACAGTATCCACTGATGGATCCGGCTCTACGCCTTCAAACAGCTTAACCTCCATACCTGCTTCCTGTAAATAGGAAACAACCTTATCCAGAAAACCGAAACGCTTCATAGAACCACCGCCGACAACGACGAATGCCTTCTTTCCTTTCAGCGTCTTTAATGCTTCAAGTGCTCCCTTGCCATGATACAGATCTCTTGGTAATGTAAATCTTGCCATGATAATTCTTCCTTTCTATTCTGGTCTGTCTAACTTCAGCCAGTTTTTATTAAATGATATATTTTTATTTGGTCCTGCTTTTGCAAGACTTCGTTTGTTAATTATCAAACAAAGTTACTTTATCACATTTATCCGAAATAATCAAGCATTTTTTTGTAAATTTTCCAAGAAATTTCTGTATAAAAAGATCTGCTCATCCGTTTTTTTCAACAGATGAGCAGATCTTACTACTCGTTTAATAGTTTTACTAAAATCTCGTTTACAGCTGTTGGATTTGCCTTGCCTTTCATGACCTTCATAGTCTGTCCAACTAAGAAGCCGATAGCCTTTTGCTTTCCTGCCTTATAGTCTGCTACTGACTGTGGATTTGCGGCAATGACTTCCTCTACTGTTTTCTGCAGTGCATCTGTGTCACTTACCATACCAAGACCATGCTCTTTTACATAGCTCTCTGGCTCAATGTCGTCTGCAAAAATCTTTTCAAAAACTTCCTTTGCAATTGTCTGGTTGATTGTTTTTTTCTCAACAAGTGCGATCAGCATAGCCAAATGCTTCGGTGAAAAATCAAGCTCATCAGGATCCATCATCTGCTCTTTTAAAAGACGCATTGTTTCTGTCATCAGCCAGTTTGATACCTTCTTTGGCGCTGCACCAAGAGCAACAGTCTGCTCGAAAATATCAGCCATACGCTTAGAACCTGTGATAATATCAGCATCATAATCCGGTATCTCGTATTCTTCCTTATAGCGTGCCATTTTTTCATCACGAAGTTCTGGCTGAGATGATTTTAACTGCTTAATCCACTCATCTGGAATCTGAAGCGGCGGCAAATCTGGTTCTGGGAAATAGCGATAATCCTGCGCATCCTCTTTTGAACGCATAGGATATGAATATTCCTTATTGTCATCCCAGCGTCTCGTCTCCTGAACAACACTCTTGCCTTCTTCAATAAGCTCGATCTGACGCGTTCTCTCTGCTTCAATGGCACGTGCAATAGCCTTGAATGAATTTAAATTCTTCATTTCGGTACGTGTTCCAAATTTCTCTGCACCAACAGGGCGAACAGATAAGTTGACATCAGCACGCATAGAACCTTCCTGAAGCTTACAGTCTGAAGCACCAAGATATTGAATAATCAGGCGAAGCTTTTCAAGATATGCAATAACTTCATCAGCACTTCTCATATCTGGCTCAGAAACAATCTCTATAAGCGGCACACCTGAACGGTTATAATCTACTAATGAGACATCCTCCCACTCATCATGAACAAGCTTTCCTGCATCTTCCTCCATATGAATTTCATGGATACGCACAATCTTTTTCTGACCGTTTACATCTATCTTGATTCCGCCATCATGGCATATCGGATAATACAGCTGAGAGATCTGATAGTTCTGCGGATTATCTGGATAAAAATAGTTTTTACGATCGAACTTGCAATACTGATTAATCTGACAATTAGTTGCCAGTCCAACTGCCATTGCATACTCAACAACCTGCTTGTTTAATACAGGAAGAGAACCTGGAAGTCCAGTGCAGACAGGACATGTATGGCTGTTTGGAGCACCTCCAAATGCGGTGGAGCAGCCGCAGAAAATTTTTGTTTTTGTTGCCAGCTCCACATGAACCTCAAGACCGATCACGGTTTCATACTGTGCCATCACGCTTTCTCCTCTCTTGCCTTTTCATACGCAAAACCTGCGCGAAGCAATGTTTTTTCCTGGAAACAGCCGCCAAGAAGCTGCATTCCAATTGGAAGACCCATCTTATCTTTTCCGCACGGAATTGACAAATCTGGGATTCCGGCAAGATTTGCAGATATTGTGTAAATATCACTTAAATACATCTTGATAGGATCCTGTAAGCTACTGCCTAAAAGCGGTGCAGTAGTTGGTGCTGCCGGTGCCAGAATAATATCATATTTTTCAAATGCCTTATCAAACTCCTGCTTGATAAGTGCTTTTGTCTTTAATGCCTTTAAATAATAAGCATCATAATAGCCTGAGCTTAAAACAAAGGAACCTAACATGATACGGCGCTTTACCTCTGAACCGAAGCCTTCAGAACGTGTCTTTTTGTACATGCTGTGAAGATCACCATATTCTTTTGTGCGGTAGCCATACTTTACACCATCAAAACGCTCTAGGTTTGAGCTAGCCTCTGCCGATGCTATGATATAGTATGCCGGAATTGCATATTGAACAAGACCTAAATCGAACTCCTCTACAATAGCTCCCATACGCTTAAAGGTTTCTGCTGCCTTAAAAATTGCTGCCTTTACTTCGCTGTCAAGACCATCTCCAAAATAGTCCTTTGGAAGTCCGATGCGAAGACCTTTCACATCTCTTACAAGTGCAGATGTAAAATCATATTCTTCGCGTTTCATCGACGTACTGTCTTTTTTATCATATGAAGCAATTGTCTCAAGAACAGCTGCGCAGTCAGTAACATTTTTTGTCATCGGACCAATCTGATCAAGTGAAGAACCATATGCAATAAGTCCATAACGGGAAACCGTGCCATATGTTGGCTTCATACCGGTGATGCCGCAAAATGCAGATGGCTGACGAATGGAACCGCCTGTATCAGAACCAAGTGCAAAAAAACACTCATTTAAGGCAACTGCTGCTGCACTTCCTCCTGAAGAACCGCCTGGAACATGGTCTGGATTATGAGGATTTCTTGTAACACCATAATATGAAGTCTCTGTTGTACTTCCCATCGCAAACTCATCCATGTTTGTCTTTCCAATGATTATACAGCCTGCATCAGTTAAATTTTGAACTGCAGATGCCGTGTAGGTTGGAATATAATTTTCCAAAATTTTTGAACTGCAGGTAGTCAACAATCCTTTCGTGCACATGTTATCCTTGATGGCTACCGGTACGCCGGCAAGTGCTCCTGTCAGCTCACCCTTGTCTATTTTTTCCTGAACAGCATCAGCCTGCTTGTAAGCGCCCTCTTTATCGAGTGTCACATACGCATGATACCTATCTTCTGTCTGATCAATCTGTGCGAAAACTGCATCAAGCGCCTCCCGCACGGAGATCTCTTTTTCTTTTATCTTTTTTCCCAGCGAAACTGCTGTCAATTTTTGAATCTCCATTAAACTGTCTCCTGTCTCTCCATTACCTGTTATCTAATCAAGCTAAATGTTTTATAATTATTAAGAACACCATTACACAGTCTTTGGAACCTTGAATGCCCCGTTTTTCTGTTCCGGTGCATTTGCAAGTGTCTCCACGCTTCCATCTCCATTTGTAACTACATCCTCACGGAACACATTGAAAACAGGGAATGCATGACTCATTGGCTCTACATTGGATGTGTCCAGCTCACCAAGCATATCTATATAGTCAAGCATATCAGACATATCTTTTTTTGCCTGCTCCTTTTCCTCTTCGGAAAGCGCGAGCTTTGCTAATATTCCAACATACTCTATTGTCTCATCATCAATTATATTTGCCATCGTGGTTTCCTTCCAATTTTCTTTATATTTTTACGAAAACGGTTCGACTTCTTCGCCTCCCCGCTCATTAGATGTTATGGCTCCAGTCTGGAAAGATCTCTTGGGAAAAGGCATGTCTCACGCACGTTATCCTCACCGATCAGCTTCATCGTCAAACGCTCTAGTCCAATTCCAAGTCCTCCGTGCGGCGGCATTCCATGCTTGAAAATATCAAGGTACTGATCCATACCTTCAGTTGTCATACCCTTTGCCTCGATCTTGTCAAGAAGCATCTGATACTCATGAATACGCTGTCCTCCTGTTGTGACCTCAAGTCCCTTAAACAATAGATCGAAGCTTTGAGTGAATGTCTTATCATCCGGATCATCCATTGCGTAGAACGGACGCTTCTTGCTAGGATAGTGAGTGACAAATACGAAGTCTGCGTCATATTCTTCCTCGAAGTAGCGTCCAATCAGTGCTTCCTCCTCTGGTTCAAGATCATATGGATTTCTGATCTGTCTGTTATATTTCTCTGCCACAAGACGCTTTGCCTCATCGAAGCGTACCTGCGGAATCTCATCAACCTTTGGAAGTGTAATGTCAAGCATATCAAGCTCTGTTTTGTAATCCTTCTTTAACAGCTCCATTGTGTACTGTAAAAAGCCGGTTTCCATTGCCATGATATCCTGAAAGCTGTCGATAAAGCCCATCTCAAAATCGAGACTCGTATATTCATTTAAGTGGCGTTTTGTGTTATGCTTCTCTGCACGAAATACAGGTCCAGTCTCAAACACACGGTCAAACACGCCGACCATCATCTGCTTGTAAAACTGCGGGCTCTGTGCGAGTACCGCTGGACGGTGGAAATAATCAAGCTTAAATACATTAGAGCCGCCCTCTGCTCCCTTTGCTCCGATCTTTGGAGTTCTGATCTGCGTGAAGCCCTGTGAAGTTAAAAATTCACAAAAGCCTCTTGCAATTCCCTCCTGAATGCGAAACTTTGCTCGCTCTTTCAAATTGCGAAGAGATAATGGACGGTAGTTTAATTTTGCTTCCAGTGAAGTATTTAGTTTCCATTTGTTGACAGGTAATGGCATTGCTGCCGAAGGCTCTGATAAAATAGTCACTGATGTTAAACGAAGCTCTCTTCCAAACGGTGCTCTCTTTTCTTCATAAACAACACCCTCTACACGAATTGCGCTCTCATCCTTTAATTCGCCTAACTCAAAGCCTGCTGTTTTTTCTTCATAGACACACTGAATGAGTCCCTCTGCCTTTCGTAAGATCACAAAGCGTACATCGCCCATGTCTCTTACGGCATGAACCATTCCCTCCATGCGAACAGTCTTTCCATCACAGCTTCCCTGTGCTAATTCCTTAATACTTGCATACTCTTTTTTGCTGATTCCACTGATAAATTCCATGTTGTCCTTTCTTTTCAGCCAAAATACGAGTCTCCATGACAGATGCAAGAGTACCTTAACTTGATAAACAAAAAGCCCCGAAGACCGTTTTAACACAGTCTCCGGGGCGAAACATCTTCGTTCCGCGGTACCACCCGCATTCAATCCATATCTGGATCACTCTATGGTTATAACGTAAACCAACGTGCAAACCTACCCTTTTACTCATAATAAAAGCTCAGAATGCCCGCTCCGGAGCGTTCCCACACCCAGTCCCTCATGACGGCGCTCTCAGTCGGTGACGCCCTCTTCCTGTCAAGATCGTTGGGATAGAGTCTCCTTCAATGCGTTTCTTATGGTTCATTACTATAGCACACTAAAGTTTAAATTGCAAGTAAAAAATATCTAATCTGTGAACTGTAGTTTAGAAATTGTCAATATTCACAATATGGCCGTGTTCAAAATGCATTATTTTTGTAAATTCAATCGTTCCTTGTGGGTCATGCTCAACGACAATTATAAGTTTATTCTTCTTTTTTGCAATAAGATTTAACAACTGCTCGTATTTTTCTCTCGTTTCCTGATCAAGACCAGCCTCAATTTCATCTACAATCAAAACAGATGCTTCCTCGATTCTAAGAAGCATTTTCATGATTAACAGCTTCTTTCGCTGTCCCACCGACAATGATTTTCCCTCATTTTCGATGATACGATCCTCCGCTATATCATATTCTTTTAACAGATATGTCACAGCTTCTCCCTTGTTTTGTGTGATAATGTGTAAATAATCTTCTACTGTCTCGTTTAAAAAAATCTCCTCCTGACCAACATACAAAAACTGGCGGCTCATATCCTGTTTGCAATAAGCATCAACTGATTGTGAATTAATTCTTATTGTTCCACTGTCTGGCCGATAAAGTCCGAGCAAAAGCTTTATAAATGTAGACTTTCCGCAGCCATTTTCACCCATCAGACGAACCATCTGTCCTTTTTGCAGACAGCAGGAAACTTGTGTTAAGGCAGGTGCACCGCTTGCATAAGAAAAACAAACTGAGTCGAACTCGATTGATTCAACATCTGTTAATGACTCTGCTTTCTGGCGCGGCTCTAATTTGCACACCTTATCTACATTTTCAAAGCTTACCTGTGCGCGCATAATTTGCCGCAGCAATTCCTGTGCATTCTGACCCTGCGAATTGATTACCGTTGACAACATCGTAAAAAAGATCAAGTTTCCAACGGAGCCGCCCCATGAGGGAATTAACAACAAAACAGACAACAGCATAGTAGATATCGTGTTGTAGTGTTCTGACAGCTTGGCCCAAAACATCATCAGGCGATCTTCTTTTTTTGCAGTCTGAATGAAATCACTTAATTTTCTCGTTGTTTCCTGCTGAAAGTAATCGAGCACATCGTTTGTCTGGACAAGCGTCATTGAATCAATATACTGATTGCAGACGGCATGGCACTGTTTCATTTTCTGATTTGTCTTGCCTGCCTTCTGTGAAATTCGCTTTCGCCCCAAAAATGACACATACCAGCCAAGACCAACTGAAAACACCAAAAAAACTGCAAATTTTATGCTAAATGCAAAGGCCAATACCATACATACAATAGTTGTCAATACCGCACTGATAAACGATGGTATGTGATGACCTGTCACACGAAATACATCAAGCACATCAGCATACATTGTATGCTTTAACACCTCTGCACCAATCTTATCGGCATCGGATAAGGAAGCGGCCGCAAGTGCTGCCTCCATCTTGAGTGTCAAGTCTCTCATACAAAGGCCGCCTAACTTATCCAGCAGCAAATACCATCTAATTTCCATCCAGGTATTAAACCCCATACATAATAAAAATGCTGCAAATGCGGCAAGCAAAAAAAGAAGTTCTTTCTGTCCAAGACTGTTCGCCTGTGAGATACTGTCTACCAAAAAGCGCATTCCACACGGAATCAAAAGGTTGCTCACGGTCACTGCCGCCATAATCACAAATGACATCACAAAAAGCTTTTTATATGTGATAATCATTTTTTTGTAATAGGTCATTATCAATTTCATTATTTCATTTATCCCTCAATATTTTCTATTGCATTTTGCATATTTATGATATCATTTATCTGCCATAATCCAAATGATATATTTGGACTTTATTTTTTATTTTTTTCCTTTTCTGATCATTTACAAATAGCCTGATATGCTGTAATATTTTACTATTATTGTCTAATTTACAAAACTGACAGGGAGGATATTCTATTGAGTTTAAATTATACAATTGGTGATCTGCTTTTGCAAGGTCTTGACGATTATGGAATATCTTCCCAAACAATTCGTGAAGGTGTTTTAACCGCAAAAAAATTCAGTAAAATCGAACATGATGAAGGCTTGGGAGATAGAATGATTTGGGATTTTTTATTGGAAAGAATGTCTGTGTCTCCACTTATTTACAAATGCTATATTACAAAAGATGAAGAAACATTACTTCAAAAAAGAAAGGTATTACGATCTATTACAGACGAATTAAGAAGTATTCCCTTAAATGCTACACAGCAGCAGCTGGAAAAGCAAAAGGAACTATTAAAAAAAGGGAAATTATTAGTTTTTGATTACTCTAGTGCATGGCAAAATACAGATGCCGTTATTCAAGGAAGCGGCCGCATTCATGATCTATTTGTACAGGTAATCTATGGCTGGCTTTTAAAAACCGCTCTAACTCAAAAATCACACGCTGTTTTATTTTATAGTGAATGCACTTCAAGCACTTTAGAAATTATGTACTTAGCTCATCTAAGAAAAACATGGAAAACTCTTCATTCCGTAGCAGTTGAAGAATGGTGTAAAAATGGTCATTATTTTTTAGCTGAACTTGAATTAGAGCTTATTTATTTAACATCAGATGCCTTATTATACAACCAGCAGACATCTGATGCAAAAGAAATTTTAAAGTGGCTTTGCAGACCTTTTTTGTTTGCCTGTATGCAAAAACGCAACAAAGAAAGTATTCGTATTCTTCCACTTGCAGCAGTAAAACTAGCTAAGTTAGAATTTATTGAAGGCAACATTAAGCAGGCATGGGATATCTTAGAACAGACAAAAAGGCTCATGAGGCGTGAGCAAAACAACGGTGCCATATGGTTAATACTCAATTGTCAAAAAAATTTCATCTCTGCTTCACGCAATACGCAATTCTCTGTTCAGGAAAAAATTCTAAATGAATATAAAAAATATGACTTGATTGTCAGTTCTTCAGCAATAAATCCTTATGCTATATGGGAATCATCTACCGATAATCATATATGGATTTCAAATGATGTCATCCGAAATGCACGTTTACAAAAAGGCTTTACACAGCATCAGGCATGTGAAGGAATTATAGAACCTGAAACCTACAGCAGATTTGAAAGCGGCAAATCGCGTCTTCGTTGGGAAAAACAGAAATTGCTTCTTGAACGATTAGGTCAATCTTCAGCAAGAGTACAATTTATTGTTGACAGTCCGCATCCCAAAGTACTTGTAACAGCCAAAAATATTTTGACAGATATTCAATTAGGCCGACTAAATATGGCAAATGAAAAATATATCGAATTAAGCTGTTGGCTAACAAAAAGCTCTGTTAACGATAAATTCAATCAACTTGTAACAGACCAGTTAGATTCAATGTTCTGACCTATTTCACAGCTTCTATCACTGTCTGTTCTAATAGTGTTTCACATCTGCCTTTTTTTATGATTCATGCGCTCTTGACACCAGCTTCCTATCTCGGTGAGGCATAAAAAAAGGAGTATTAAGAAAAGGCCTGGAATCAAAATCATCCACCATGCGCGCATGACAAACGCATTCTGGGCAAGTGCGAGCATACTGCCCCACGAGATTGTCTCTATTGGAAGGCCAAGCCCCAGAAAGCTAAGTGTTGATTCTTCGGCTATTGCTGTTCGTACACTCATAATAATCATAAATAAAATGGATGGAAGAAAATTTGGAGCAAGGTGCCAGTAAAGCACATGAAAAAATCCGCCACCCATACACTGCGATGCCGTGACAAAGCCGCTTTCTTTTACTGTTTTTGCCTGTGTGCGCACAATTTTTGCCATTGAAAACCATCCGCAAAGTCCAATCGCTGCACTCATTCCTATGATATTTTTTCCAAATACTGCCTGCACAAATAAGACAAGCAAAAGCGACGGAACAGAAAGAAGCACGTCTACTAACCGCATCAAAAGCCGATCCAGCCACGCAGGTGACAGTGCACTTGCTGTGCCATACAAAACTGCAATGATGGCTGATATTGCAGCAGACAAAAAGCCAATGGTAAGAGAAACACGACCGCCATGCCATATACATGAAAACAGATCGCGTCCCATAGTATCTGTTCCAAAGAAAAATTCATGCCCTGGTGCGCGGCTGCAGTTCATAAGATCCATATAGTACGCATCTTTGCAAAAAAAAGGTACAAACACACATCCCATAATCAAAATGCCAAGCAGCACAAAGGAAAGAAACGGTACTTTTTTTCTCTTCATTATATGTTTTTCAGAACTCATTTTCCCTCCTGCGCCATATATGGATTTAGCCTTGCGTTCACTAGCTCTGCAATCGTGTTTGCTGCTATCATCACCACTCCTGTTAAAAGGCATAGTACCATAAGCATGTTGTAATCAGATGTTTTGGCACTTTCATACGTAAGCATACCAATTCCCGGATAGCCAAATACTGCTTCTACCAAATAAGTACCGCCAAGAATGTGCGCCACTGAAACTGCCATAAGACTAATATAAGCTGGCAGCACATTTTTTAGGCAGTGACGAAATAATATTGTGCTGTCTTTTGTTCCCTTTGCCCGTGCAAGCACGATATATTCTGAGCGTGTTTCTTCGCAGAGCATATTTCGCACCATATAGGCAAAATACCACAAATGACCAGCTACTGAGGCAATTAATGGTAGCACAAGATGACGCAGCCTGTCAAGTAAGCTGCCTCCTCCAATTGAATATGCACCGCTTGCCGGGAGCCAGCCAAGCAATACGCTAAACACAAAAATCAGCATGAGCGCCATCCAAAATTCTGGAATGCAGCTTGTAATCGTTCCAAGACGCACAATAAGTCTGTCTGCAAGTTTATTTTCATTCCAAGCACATAAAAATCCTAACAGCAATGCTCCAATAAATAAAATCACGTAGCTTAATAAGCCTAAAACGAGTGTATTTTGGATACGTTCTTTAATCACAATAGTAACGTCCTGCTTATATTTGTAGGAAATTCCAAAATCACCGGACAGCGCCAGCTTAAGCCAGCGCACATATTGTACCGTAATCGGATCATTTAATCCAAGACGTTCTCTGGCACTGTCCTTTTGTTCTTCACTCATTTTCTCTACGCGCTCACCATAGTATGACTGTAGCGGATCAATCGGCGTAATTCGTGATAAGAAAAACACAATGGCAGACAGCACCCATATGCTGATAAAAAATGCAGCGATCTTTTTGAAAAGCACACTAAGCCATTTGTTCTTCATCGCTTGTTTCCTTTCGTTTTGTTACTGATTTTCAATTGTCCAGTCACAGATATTCCAGAAAATGCCTACACCGTGATGACCTAATACAGTATCTTCATCTATTCCCTGAATCGTATTCTCTGCTGCGTAAAGCGCATCAATATAGCAGAAGAATGTGTAAGCCGGTGTCTCTGCTAATGCTTCCTGAAACTTTGCATAAGCCTCCTTACGCTCGTTTTCATCCTCTGACTGACGTGCCTGTGTTAAGTATTCATCTACAAGTGCATTTGAATATCCAGAATAGTTCGCTCCCTTATCTGTACCAAATACCTTGTATGTATGATCATCTGCATCAAACGGAGATCCCCATCCAATGATGCAGCACTCCTGTCCTGCCCAATCGATTCCTCCTGCCGGTACATCTGCTTTTACATCAAGTCCTGCCTCGCGAAGCTGCTGTGCTGCAATCTGCGCCATATCAATGCGCACCTGATCACCTGGTGTCGCGTTAATTGTAAAGCTAATTCTCTCCCCGTTTCTGCACCAGTAGCCATCTGCATCTTGTGTGCATCCTGCTTCCTCAAAAATCTCTGCCGACTTTTCTAAGTTATAATCGTAGTGCTCCACATTTTCATTGTTATATTTATTTCGCTGCAGAGGACCATATGCCACTTCACCCTTATCTAACAACACTGTATCAAGGATTGCCTTACGGTCAATCGCATAATTGATTGCCGGGATCAGATCGGCATTTTCCTGCCAATACTCGTTATTAAAGTTGTAGAGAATGCCTCTGTAGTCAGAAGTTGTCATATCGTACACTTTAAATTCGTCATTATCAGCAAAAAGTGATTCTTCCTTTGGTGTAATCTGCGCCAAATCAAGCTCGCCGCTTAATAGCTGCATTGCCTTTGCATTATCATCTGTCACAATCTTAAATACAATTGTATCAATATTAGCTGCACCGGCAAAATACTCCTCATTCTTTTCCATTGTAATAGTCTGTCCTGCATCCCAGCTTACAAACTTATATGGTCCTGTTCCAACTGGTGCACGGAAAAAGTCAGATGTCTGCCAATCTTCACCCTCTAACAGATGCTTTGGCATAACAGGTTTTGTCATATATTCCAAAAAAGCGGTATTAACGTTAGAAAGATGAAAAGCTACCGTATGTTCGTCAATCACCTCAATGCTCTCTATATCCTCATAATCAGGTGCATTCTCAGATTCATTTGCCGGATCCATAATTGCTTCGAATGTAAATTTTACATCCTCTGCTGTAAAAGGCTCACCATCATGCCACTTGACGCCTTCCTCAAGATGAAACGTGTATGTTAAATTCTCCTCATCATACTCCCAGCTCTTTGCCAGACGCGGAATAATTTGATTATCACCATCATGATCAGTAAGACCATCAAATAACAGCACGTTTATTTCGCAGTGCTCATCCATTGCCGGGTTAATGCGTGTATAGTCAGTGCTTCCATATACAAGTGTAGTTTTGTCTGCTTCGTCTGCAAATGCTGTTTTTGAAAAGCCTGCTGAAAATACAAATGCTGCCGCCATAAACGCAGCACAGCCTGCCGTTAAATTTCTTACATGTTTTTTTCTCATATCATTCTCCTTTTTTTGATAAATAAAAATTCTAATCAGCTTTTTTATTTATCAAAGTCACTTGCAGTCTGCCTTGCTTCGCGAATGGATATTCCCTGCTTTCTTGCAATTGATGCCAAATCTTCATACTCATACTTTTCACGTGAAGTACCATATCCTGTCGAAACTTTCTTTCTCACATCACCATATGGAGTCTTTATTGTCTTTATAGAGCGTGTCATAGTATAGCGTCTTGAAAACTGCTCTCTAACACCAAGCGTAGTTGTATGCAAAAATATAAGTTCAATCATGCGGTCGCGGTCTTCCTCACGGCACATCACTTCAAGTAAAATGCCTGGTCTGGATTTTTTCATTCCTGTAGAGACAGTAAATACTTCCAGAGCACCTGCTGCTAAAATTGTCTCTGTTGCAAAGCCAATTTCCTCTGCATTCATATCATCTATGTTGCAGCAAAGCTCAGAAACACGGCTTACATCATCTGCTGTCTCTCCTAACATCGCACGGACACAATTTGCCATCTCAAAATCCTTCTTGCCCATTCCATAACCGATAGCCTTCGTCTTCATAACTGGCATATCACCAAATTTTGTGGCAAAATGTTTTAAAAGTGCTGCGCCTGTCGGTGTACAAAGCTCTCCCTGAATCCTTCCGCCATAAATCGGCACTTCCTTTAAAATATAAGCAGTTGCTGGTGCTGGTACTGGCAAAATACCATGTGCACAGCGTACTTTTCCGCTTCCAACATGAACTGGTGATACAATCACCTGATCAACAGAAAGCTCCTCCATAAGCATACAGACTGCTGTAATATCAGCAACGGCATCCATAGTTCCTACTTCGTGAAAATGAATTTGATCAACTGGTACACCATGTGCTGCGCTTTCAGCCTGGGCGATCAGCTGATAAACTGCCATTATATCACCCTTTACGCGATCTGATACCGGCAGATGATCTCTTACGATATGCTCAATATCATGCAGGCTGCTGTGGTGATGATGTGCACCATGCGCATGATCGTGGTCATGATGATGATCTTCATGATCGTGGTCATGGTCTTCATGATCATGATGGTGGTCGTGGTCATGGTGATGGTCTTCATGGTCATGATGATGATCGTGATCATGATGATGCACATCAAGGCTTTCCTCTTCCTCACCATTTACTGTCACCTTACTGTGTGTTCCTGTAATACCGCATTTTTGCGTTTTTTCTTTCTCAAAATGAACTCCCGGGATTCCAAGTGCATTCATTTTTTCAAAAAATGCATCCTGATCAGGCAAAAGCTCTGAAAGTGCTGCTGTCAGCATATCACCTGCTGCACCCATTCCACAATCTAAATATAATGTTCTCATTTGTTTTTTTCTCCTTTATGCTACAGTTCACGCGTCATTTTATGGAAGCTCGAAGGTGAATGGATTTCACGAGCCGGACACTTGGAGCAGGTCTTTCAAAGTAACGTATAATAAGAAAGAACATAACAGGAACCTGCGGAGTTTGGTCCGGCGACGAAACCATTGCACCGAAGAGCTTTGCTGTAAATATTGATTTCCCCGTGAACTGTACCTCTTTATTTAATTACAACTATTCAAAATCACATTTACAAAATAATTACATATGATTCATCATTCCTGCCAAGTAGCCGGCGCCAAAGCCATTGTCAATATTTACTACAGATACACCGCTTGCACAGGAATTAAGCATTGACAAAAGTGCTGAAACACCGCCAAAGGATGCACCGTATCCTACGCTTGTAGGAACTGCAATGACAGGGCAATCTGCTAAGCCGCCTATTACACTTGCTAGTGCGCCTTCCATTCCGGCTATTGCAATGATTACACTTGCACTCATGATTTCATCCATATGATTTAATAAACGATGCAGTCCTGCCACTCCAACATCATATAGGCGCACAACCTCGTTTGCATGAATTTCTGCTGTCAGCGCTGCTTCCTCTGCTACTGGAATATCAGATGTTCCGCCTGTCGCCACAACAATCTTTCCCTTTCCAGTCGGTTTTGGCATTTCTCCGATAATGCCAACTCTTGCATCTTTGTGATAATGCAATGGATGTACCTGACTAATCATATCTGCTGCTTCTGATGATAAACGTGTAATTAAAATGTGATCCTGACCATTTTTTAACATAGCAGATACAATTCCAATCATCTGCTCTGGTGTCTTTCCTGCACCATAGATTACTTCTGCTGCGCCTTGGCGGATTTTTCTGTGTAAATCCACCTTTGCATATCCAATATCCTCAAAAGGCTCTTTTTTTATTTCAAGCAGTGCATCATCTATACTCATACTTCCTGCCTTCACTGCTTCTAGTATCTGTCTTGCCTCGCTATTCACAACTTTATCTCCCCATATAATCAAATTTTTATCTGGCCTGCAAATCAAGCAGCACTTCTTTGTAATATTTTTTCAATTCTATAAGAATTTCCTCTCGCATTTCTAAAAGCTTTGTCATCTGTGCTGCCGGCATCTGAATCTTTGCAGAGTCATTTAAATAACGCACACGAAAATCTGTAAAGCCAAGAGAGAACAGATAATTTTCTGCTTCTTCCGTCTTTTCAAGCTTTTCTGCAGTGATGCGCTCGTTTGTTGGGATACGTGTTGCCAGACAGGCATAAGCTGGCTTATTCCATGTAAAAAGACCTGCTTCTTTTGAACGTCTTCGAATTTCCGTCTTTGTAAGACCACAGATACGAAGTGGTGAGTAGACACAAAGCTCTCGAAGCGCACGCATTCCTGGGCGGTCATCTTCTGCATCAGATGCATTAGTTCCATCCATCAGTACTGTAAAACCATCCTTCTTCGCCTCTGCAAGAATCATATTGAATATAACATTTTTGCAGTGATAACAGCGGTCTGACGGATTTTTCACTACTGTTTCATTTGAAAGAACATCTGCTGTTAATACCTTCATATCAGCATTTAGCTGCTTTGCAAGACGCATAGCATCATCAAGCTCAAATTGTGGCTGAAATGCAGCATTGACATAGTAAGCACGCACCTGCGCTCCACTATTAATTGCTGCATAAAGCAGATAGGAAGAATCTACTCCTCCAGAAAATGCCAATGCTACTTTATTGTGTTCTTTGAAAAATTCATTTAAATCCATTTTTGCATCTCCATTTCTGTCTTTTTATATCATTCTAGTATTTTAATTTTGTCTTATTAAACAAAAAAAGAAGGCATATTATCTCCCTTCTGGGAAATCATATACCTTCCTAGTATATCTGTTTCTATTATATGTAAGCGTCAACACACGCCCCAGTTTACTGAGGCATTTATAACGTTTTAATTGTAAATAATATATGTACTCTTCTGAGTACAGCACATGCTTCATGCATGCCACAAAAGTATGTGTATTTTACCATATTTTTCTTTGTTTGTAAACTGTAACTAAACTGGTCCGTCGACGAATCCATTCACCTTCTGGCTTTGCTGTAAATATTGGGTGTCCAGTGAACTGTAACGTTGAAAGCCCTTCACCTTAAATTTATGCTGCAAATACGAAAAAAGCCACAGGCATACTGCTTGTGGCTCTCTCATCTTAATGTGCCCGAAGGGATTCGAACCCCCGACCCACGGCTTAGAAGGCCGTTGCTCTATCCAACTGAGCTACGGACACATTTTCATAAAAAATAACTGAAGCGTTATGTAACAGATCAGTTATCAGCTCCCCGAGTAGGGCTCGAACCTACAACAACTCGGTTAACAGCCGAGTGCTCTACCATTGAGCTATCGAGGATTATGTGCTTGTCGGTTTCGTTTGTTCTGTGTTCTCTCAACCAACATCCTTATTATAACACATCTTGCAAATTTGTCAACACTTTTTTTAAAGAAAATTCAATTTTTTTAATTGCATGTCTAATTTGCAACGATTCAAAGCATTTCAAAGAAGATTACACCCTGAATCGCTGCTATTTTCCTTTAAAGAAGACGCATCAGCCAGTAAATTAATCCGAATAGCCAGCTTGCAAACACACCGTACAAAATTACTGGTCCTGCAATCGTAAATATCTGCACACCTTTTCCAAAAATCTCACCCTCTGGCGCTGCTTCCACTGCAGGTGATGCCACTCCATTTGCAAATCCTGTTATCGGAACAAGGAGACCTGCTCCTGCATATTTTGTCAGCTTTCCAAATAAATGCAGTCCCGTCAATATAATTGCAGCTAAAACAAGAGCAATCGAGGTCCACGTACCTGCTACCTCTTTTCCCATACCCATTTTTTCAAAAAATACGCTAAGGATCTGTCCTATCACGCAGACCGTTCCGCCTGTCCAGAATGCTCTAAATATATTTCTTGGTGTGTTGTGCGTTGGTGTAATTTCCTTTACGTAATCCTGATATTCTTTTTTCTGTTCTTCACTTACCATATTTTCTCCTTTTTGTTTTAAAGATTTGAGAAGTACAAATATGCACCTAACATTTTTCCAATGCCAATTGAAAGCACCATCCATGGAATACCGCTCTGAATGCGTCCTCTCCTGAGAAGAATTGGAAATACATCTAATACCTCTGCTAGTGACATAATAAGCCCTCCCACAAAGATCCCCATAAAAAGTCCGGCTGCTGCCTCAAGAATTTCTTTTCCAGGCAATGATGGCTGCAGTAAAAAAATAAGATTCCCCGCCGTTCCGCCTAAAATAACACTCCATTCATACAAGCTTACATGGCGGGCTGTCCTTGTGTGACCTGCCCACCTGGGCAAAATTCCAATTACTGTAATCAACGCAAATACGCCAGCAGAGGCTGCGGCACCTGCTGATACGCCAACTAATACCTCTGCTGCCGCTTTTATTGCTGCAAACAATTTTATTTTTATACTCATACGCGCTCACCCCTGCGCTTTTGTTTGCTTTTTATGCGTTCATTCTGGTCAAGGATTGACTGATTGACAGTTCGTTCATACTCCCTAATCTCTACTTCAAGAGGTGTCGGATCCATCACGCGTTTTTTTGTTCTAAAATGATTGTAGAAAATCAAAATGCCAAGAAACAATCCCGCTGCATATCCACCCTCTAACCAAGTAATGGCAGTTCGCTCCTGTCCTGTCATCAGCCTGTGCAGATCACCAAATACCTGATCTACGCTGACGTCGGCATTAAATGTCATAATAGAAAATGCTGAACCAAAGAAGATCATCATACAGACAAGCACTACCTTAGTATACTCCCACACAGGTCTTTTTTTTCGCTCCTGTACATACTCAATAATAAAATCAGTTTCTCCAAGATTTTCAACTTGAACTGCCGGATACTCTTTTTGAATCAGCTGTGTTACCTTTAGGATATCTCCGACAGCGCGCTGCCCATGAACAGTCGTATAATGAAGTGCCTTGCAGTGTGCTTGAATTGATGCATTGGCGCACCATAAATCTCCCAGCTCACCAATGCTTACAGATGGCTGCGTCACTCGAATTTTCTGTCCTATTTTAATATATATAGTATCTGCCAAAACAAGCCTCCTGCCGCTTGTTCTTTTTTCCATTTTGCGGCTGCACTTAGTATGTGCCATTCGTTTCTTTTCATTCAATCATAAATCTACATTTAAAACTACATTTCCAAAAGCGCCCTCATTTTCTTTAATACACGTTTTTCAATCCTGCTGACCTGTACCTGTGAGATTCCAAGACACTTTGCAGTCTGCACCTGAGTCTGTCCCGAATAGTAACGCATGATAATAATTTTCTGCTCCTGATCTGGAAGCTCACACATTACTTTTTTGAGTGCCAGACGATTCACAAGTTTTTCCTGTTCATTTTCCTTTGACTCAAGGCGATCCTCAAGTAAAATTGCATTACCATCACTTTGATATATCGTCTTTTGAAGACTTTCTACTTCCTGTGAGGAAGACAGCGCTGATGCCAATTCCTCTGGTGCAATCTGCATAAGACTTGCCAGCTGACAGACCGTAGGTTCAATCCCATACGCAGCCTCATATTTAGCCTGCAGCTGTCTGGCACGCACCGCCGTCTCCTTTACAGTACGGCTGACCTTAATCATTCCATCATCTCGCAGAAATCGCCTGATCTCTCCAATTATCATTGGCACTGCATAAGTTGAAAAACAAACGCCAAATGTCTGATCAAAGCGATCAATTGCCTTCATAAGACCAATACAGCCTATCTGAAACAGATCCTCCTGCTCGTATCCTCTGCCGCGGTATTTTTTCACCACACTCCATACAAGCCCTGTATTATCAAGCACTAGCTGATCTCTTGCCTGTGCATTACCATTGCGGGCCTGTTCAAACAGCTTTGACAAACACTCCAGAGAAAACACCTCTATTCTGTTCTCTTGCCGCCGCAGATTTTTTTCTTCATCTGTACTAACGTTCCGTTTCCAACTGATGAGGACACCTTTAAATCATCCATAAATGCTTCCATAAAGCAAAAACCCATTCCAGAACGCTCCGTTCCGCGTACAGATTGACTGTACATTGGCTCCATTGCTTTTTTGACATTTTCAATGCCACGCCCCCAGTCACGAATCTGAACTGTCAGCGTATCTTTTTCGATTGCACACACAAGCCGGATCAATCCTTTTTCATAAGGATAGCCATGCACAATAGAATTTGTCACTGCCTCTGATACTGCCGTCTTTACATCATCAGTCTCTGCCACTGTCGGATTCATACGTGTCATAAAAGATGCCACACATACTCTGGCAAAGCTTTCATTTCTCGAATCACTCTCCAACATAACCATCATGCGCTGCACACCCTCCTGCAGCCATTTGCCATCCAATTCTTTTTGTTGTTCTTCCATATCTCCTCCATCTGCAGCAGCTGCTGCGAACCTTACTCTTATTACAGTGTTCCCACCACCTGATACACACCAGAGATGCGAAGAAGTCTTCGAATTTTCGCATCCTCACCTGTCACAAGCACTTCGCCGCCCATATGATGCATGCGCTTGTAGCGTCCAAGCAAAATTCCAATACCTGAGCTGTCCATAAAGCCAGTCTTAGAAAAATCAAAAATCAGCTTCTGCACCTTTCCAGCTGAAATATAGCGGTCTGTCTCCTCACGAATGCCATTGCATACATGATCATCAACCTCCTCTGGCAAACCAATAATCAAAACAGGTCCAGCCTGCATATATGTTACATTTTCCATTTTTTCCATTTCAAATTCCTTTCCCTTATTTTTTCTAACAAAAAAGACACAGAAACAACTTCGCTTCTGTGTCTTATCTTTCGTACATTTTTTTAATTTGCTGCTGGTTCTGCTGCGTTTGGATCTGCCGCTGCATTTGGATCTGCCGCTGCATTTGGATCTGCTGCGTTTTGATCTGCTGCGTTTTGATCTGCTGCTGCATTCGGATCTGCCGCGTTTGGATCTGCTGCTGCATTCGGATCTGCTGCTACATTTTGATCTGCTGCGTTTGGATCTGCCGCTGCATTCGGATCTGCTGCCGGTTCCGGTGCTGCATTTGGCACCTCTGGTTTTGCATCAAGTGACCGAAGTACCTGCGGTGCAATAGCATTTAAATTTACACGCGCATCCTGAATCTGAGGTCCAACTGGGAATCGCTGTATGTACTGCGTATACATGTCAATTGCAAGGTCGTTTTGATTTAACTCCTGCGCACTGACGGCAACATAAAAATATGCTTCACTGTATGATGGATCAAGCTCAATGATCTTCTGGCACAACTCTATTGCTGCCTGACGATCACCTTCATGCTCACGCTTCCAGATCGCTTTCTCGAAAATACGATCATTTAAGTGATTTTCCATTTGTTCCTTGATTGACTGATACATTTCTTTATATGTGTCATCATCTACTGCATTTGCATCAAGCTCTGCATACAAATCAATTGCCTGCGCATAATCTTCCTCAACAAATGGCTTTGCCACTGCTAAAAGAGCCTGATATGCATTGACAAGCTGCTCACTCTCACTGCTGCTGTGCTGATAGCTCTCAGCATCCTGATCTTTCTCATTCTGAAGCTTCTCCAACTTATCTTCTAACTCTGTGATATCAGCATTTAATGACGCATACTTGTCTTCATACTGCTGAATCTTTGCATTACTCTTTTCATCAAGCTGTGCCTCCTTGCCTGGCATAATAACATAATATAATACTCCAAGAGATAGCAAAAAGCCAACCAGCACATAAGCTGCTGCTGCCAGATAGCTTCCGTAGTCGCGCATGCGGACTGGGATGATTACTTCCTCACGCTCAAGCTCGCCTGCCACACCAATAGAATTCTTTTTCTTTGAAGCCTTATAGGTTGTCTCAAGCTCTCTCTTATAAGAAAGTGCACCTGGATTTCCTCTGTCGATCTCAAGGCATCGGTCAATGACGTCTAATGCCTGATCATATTTTTGATCTTCCATATAAAGAAGCGCCAACAGCTGATATGCCTTTATCATTCGTGGATTAACATTTATAACCTTCTTTAACTGAATGACTGCCATATCCTTTGATCCAGTTTTCGCGTATTCAAGTGCCTGGTTAAACTTTCTTATACTGTGATCTGCACTGTCTAATGACTGGCGGTTATCACGCATATCTCTTATATAGTCATCAGCAATATTTCCTCTGTGACGAAGATTTTTACTGATAACCCATTCCTTTAATGCCAGCGCTGCCTCACCCATCTCATAATAGACAAGTCCGAGCAGATTTCTGGCGCTTATATTTTTCTTATACAGCTGCAGACTAGTTCGAAGACATTCTGCCGCTCCCGTCAAATCTCTTGCCTTAGCTCTCGCCAGACCAAGATTATAATATTGATTGGATGCGTAAATAATCTTACGGTACAGTCTAATGTCAGCTCCGCATTTTGGGCAGGTATCCCGATCTGGGGACAGCCTGCAGTTACAAGCATAGCACTTCATGCATTCCTCCGTGTGTTTATCTTTAACTATTTCTTAATCTCGTTCATCAGTTCCTGAAGGATGTCGGTAATATCTACCATCTTATCATTCAAGATGGCTTTTTCCGTTTCATCCACTTCAAGACTTGGCTTAAATTTAGCCAGCTCTTCTTCAAAATTTATCATACCTTTATACCTTTCTTCATATAGTCTTTAGGCCTTCTGCATCATAATACCTATTTTTGCAAAAAAAATCAACCCTCAAACATTTTCAGTATCGCATCACGATAGATTGCCTTCGCAGTGATATACTGATTCTCACCAGAGGAAGCAAAATGTTCCATCATGACACCAGCGTTGACCTCAAGTACCTTCCAGCCTGCCTTAGTTTTAATCATATCAATTGAAGCAAAACGGATGCCTAGTGCCTTGGCTGTTTTCTTTACAAGGCTGACAAGCTCTTCCTCCAAATCTGGAATGGAAAGCGTGAGCGCGCTTGCTCCCTGTCCAAGATTGTGCTTCCAATTTAATAAATAAGTCTCATCTTTTGCCGGTACCTTGGAAAGCTCTGCCTCATTTGGCACGAGAAAGCTGTGAATCTGTCCCTTTGCAATAGCCTCTGCCAGCAATTTGCCAACTGTTGACACACCATCACCAGTAAGTGACGGACGAATCTTTGAAAAAGCAAGGCGAATCTCGCCGTCTAATACAACAAGACGATATTCGCTTTGAATGTCTTCATAGCGACAAACCGCCATTGCCTCTGATGATTTATAAATATCAGAAGCGGCCTTCTCTAGCTCCGCCTGTGTCCTAACTTTAAAAACAAGATTGCCTCCCGTTCCATAATTGTCCTTGCAGACAAGCGTTCCCTTCTCAAGCTCTGCTAAAAGTGCTTTCCAACTGCCTTTTCCTCCAGTATACTGCAGCATAGACGGTGCCATAAAACAGGCGTGATATACACTAGGAATATCTTCCTCCTTTAGTACCTCACTTGCAATGTTTTTATCATTGCATACCTGCTGCACAGACGAAGGATTTAATCCAAACTGATACCCCAAAATGAAGGCACGCTTTTGATCCTTTCTCAGACAAAATGCCCAGTCATAGGAATAGCTGCTAAGCTTAATTCCTTCTTCTGCGCAGATCTCATTTATTATCTTTACATAACTACTCTTACTGTTTTCCATTGTCTTATTTTCCTCTTGCTTTTGGAATACTTGTATTATAAAATTAAATCTGTGAAATAGCAAGAACAACTTTTCGCAAACATACACAGCAGATTCTGTATCATTCTGCAGAAAGAAGGTTTTTTATGTCCGATCTACAGTCACTCTTTACTGACTGCCTAAACGAAACGCTTATAAGAGTCATTTTAAGCAATCCTTCGTCGAAGGATGGTGTCATTAAAATTTGTGCCCGTCCGATGCTAAAAAATAAATCGTTGCTTTTCCAGATAGAAGAATATACGAAAACTCAGGTTTTCCATAAAAATTTGACTGCCGGTGACGCTGGCTCTTATTTAACAGGTAAACTGTCTTCTGATACTTCGTCACAAACAGCATCATTTAAAAATGCACTCGTAGAAACACAAAGCTTTACCGCCAATGTTCTTGTGAGCAAAAAGGGAACCATTACTATTAAAAAGAAAATGAATACCTCGGCCAAACAGCCAAAAATTTTTCTTTCGCATAACCGCAAAAAGAAATATATTCTTGAAGAAGGTATTCCTGTACCATTTTTAATTGATCTTGGCGTAATGACGCAAAATGGAAACATTGTTAACACTCACTATGATAAGTTTCGTCAAATCAACCGTTTTCTTGAATATATTGAAGATATTCTTCCCTCACTTCCTACAGGCCGCGAGCTTCGCATTCTTGACTTTGGCTGTGGAAAATCTTATCTGACCTTTGCAATTTATTATTACTTAAAGGTCTTAAAGGGATATCCTGTGCGCATTACAGGTCTTGATTTAAAGGAAGATGTAATTCGCCACTGTAACGAACTCGCTGTTAAATACGGCTATGATAAGCTTGAATTTTTATGCGGTGACATCGCTTACTACGATGGATGCAGCCAGGTCGACATGGTCGTTACGCTTCATGCATGTGACACAGCCACTGACTATGCACTTGCAAAGGCCGTCGGCTGGGGTGCAAAAGTCATCCTCTCTGTTCCTTGCTGCCAGCATGAATTAAATAAGCAGATGAAAAATGATCTGCTCTCCCCAGTACTTCATTATGGCATACTAAAAGAGCGCATGGCTGCACTTATGACTGATGGACTGCGCGCCCAGATCTTAGAGGCGAATGGCTACCGTACCCAGATTTTAGAGTTTATTGATATGGCGCATACCCCGAAAAATCTGCTGATTCGCGCTGTGTATAACGGACACTGTGCTGACAACAAAGCACAAATCAATGAACTTCTCGCTGCCTTTGATATTAATCCTACGTTATATCGTCTACTATGTAAAAAAGATAATACTATCTCAGAATAATATAATTTTTGTAACCTAACACCTTTGCAGAACTTCTATGCTGCACAGCACACAAAAAGCCAATCCCCAAGGCAAAAGCCTAAGGGAATGGCTTTTTTAACTTTTAAGTGTATTTGATTTACTTCTTTAAAGCAGCCAATCTTTCCTGTACCTGCTTCATAGTTGCCTCATACTTTTCAAGCTTAGCCTTTTCCTCGGCAATTTTTTCTGCCGGTGCTTTGCTGATAAAACGTTCATTTGACAGCATGCTATTAGAACGCTTTAATTCGCCTTCGAGCTTTTTCTCTTCTTTTTCAAGACGCTCAATCTCCTTTGCCACATCAACTAACTCGGCAAATGGCATATACATAGTTGCGCGTGCTGTTACAGCAGATACGGCATCCTCAGCGATTCCTGCCTTATCAGACTGAATCAGGACCTCATTTGCATAACCAAGTGTTGCAAAGAATATCTTATTATGTTCAAAGATTTCTCTTACCTTTGCATCCTCAGATACAACATATACAGTAGCCTTCTTGCTCGGCGGTACATTCATGGAAGTACGAACTGTACGGATCGCACGAACTGCCTCCTTCATCATCTCTACTGCTTCCTCTTCCTCTGCAAAGTTCCACTCTTTTTTGCTTACCGGCCATGCAGATACCATTATGCTTTCTTCCTCATCCTGCAGGTTGCAGAAAATTTCTTCTGTAACAAACGGAATAAATGGATGAAGAAGTTTCAAGGACTCAATCAGAACAGTCTTTAATGTCCAAATTGCTGCTGCCTGAGACTTATTGCCATCGTCCCACAGACGTGGCTTAACCATCTCAATGTACCAGTCACAGAACTCTTCCCATACGAAATCATATACCTTCTGAAGAGCAATACCCATCTCGTAGCGGTCAAGATTTTCTGTTACTTCCTCAATCAGACTGTTGCACTTTGTCAAAATCCACTTATCTGCCATAGTCAAATCTTCCAGTGAAACATTGTCTGTTGATGCCTTTTCCATGTTCATCATGATAAAGCGTGATGCATTCCAGATCTTGTTTGCAAAGTTTCTTGATGCCTCAACACGCTCATAGTAGAAACGCATATCGTTTCCTGGTGCGTTTCCTGTCATAAGTGTCATACGAAGTGCATCAGCGCCGTACTTGTCAATAACCTCAAGCGGATCAATTCCGTTTCCAAGTGACTTACTCATCTTGCGGCCCTGTGAGTCTCTTACAAGACCATGAATCAATACAGTATGGAATGGCTCCTTTCCTGTCTGCTCGATACCTGAGAATACCATACGGATAACCCAGAAGAAAATGATATCATATCCTGTTACAAGAACGTCTGTCGGATAGAAATATTCGTACTCTGGTGTCTTCTTTGGCCAACCAAGTGTAGAGAATGGCCATAATGCAGAGGAGAACCAGGTATCAAGTGTATCTGGATCCTGTGTCATATGTGTACATCCGCACTTCGGGCAGCATGTCGGTGCATCCTTTGATACAACCATCTCACCGCACTCATCACAATAATAAGCCGGGATTCTGTGTCCCCACCAAAGCTGTCTTGAAATACACCAGTCACGGATTCCCTCCAGCCAGTGCAAATATGTCTTTCCATAATTTTCTGGAACAAACTTAAGACGGCCTTCCTTTAATGCTGCGATTGCCGGCTTTGCCATCTCATCCATCTTTACAAACCACTGCTGCTTTACAAGCGGCTCTACAGTTGTCTTACAGCGGTCATGTGTTCCAACTGCATGAACATGAGGAACAACCTTTACTAAAAGACCCATGCTCTCAAGTTCTGCTACGATAGCCTTTCTTGCTTCATATCGGTCCATTCCCTCATACTTGCCGCCATTTGCATTGATGGTTCCGTCATCATTCATGACATTGATCTCTGGAAGATTATGACGCTTTCCAACCTCAAAGTCATTCGGATCGTGTGCCGGTGTAATCTTTACACAGCCAGTTCCAAACTCCTTATCAACGTAAGGATCTGCGATTACCGGAATCTCCTTATTAACGATTGGAAGCAGAAGCATCTTGCCTACAATATCCTTATAGCGCTCGTCATCTGGATTTACGGCAACTGCAGTATCACCAAGCATAGTCTCCGGACGTGTCGTTGCAATCTCTACAAAACGACCTTCCTCACCTACGATCGGATACTTGATATGCCAAAAATGACCTTCCTGCTCTACATGCTCAACCTCGGCATCTGAAATAGATGTCTTACAAACAGGACACCAGTTGATGATGCGGCTTCCCTTATAAATATAGCCTTTTTCGTACAGACGGATAAATACCTCCTGAACAGCCTCAGAGCAGCCCTCATCCATTGTAAAGCGCTCTCTGTCCCAGTCAGCAGAGGAACCTAACTTCTTTAACTGACGCACAATACGTCCGCCGTACTCATCTTTCCACTCCCATGCATACTTTAAGAACTGATCTCTTGTCAGATCCTTCTTCTCGATGCCCTTTGTCTTTAAGTTCTGAATTACCTTAACTTCGGTAGCAATTGCTGCATGATCAGTTCCCGGCTGCCAAAGTGCCTCATAGCCCTGCATTCTCTTATAACGGATCAGAATATCCTGCATGGTATTATCCAGTGCATGACCCATATGAAGCTGTCCGGTAATATTCGGCGGCGGCATTACGATTGTAAATGGCTTTTTGTCGCGATTTACCTCTGCGTGAAAATATTTTTTCTCCATCCACTTGTCATAAATCCTGCCCTCAATCTCAGACGGATTATATGTTTTGTCCAGTTCTTTCATAAGTCTCCTCACTTCTTTGCTCTTTTTTCTTACTCGTCCATTACCATATGGCAATAGGCACGTTTTCGCTGCGTCAGATAATCCTGTGAAATCTTTAAATTAATTTCATTATCCTCTCCGATACTGCGCACAACAGTCTCCTGCTCACTTTGCTCCTGAAGACGTGTTTCAACCTCCATGTAATGGGCCTGCCATCTGGAAATCTGGCTGCTCGCCACGCATTCAAGTTCCTTTGCAAATGGCTTTCCTGTCTGAAGCGCCAGATAATACATTTGCTCTAGTATCTCTTCTCGCTTTAATTCTGCATAAGCAGCTTCCAGACATTCCATCGCCTCATCCGCATATCCCATGCGAAGATAGGCCACACCCATATGCTGCAGAATCTGACCATAAAATTGAGGCTTCTGCCGAAAATCTCTTGGCATCTGCAGTGTCTGGCTGTAGATCTGAACCGCACATTCAAAGCGCCCTTTATCAAGCAAAAGATCTCCTCTTTCCTTGCTGCGCTCCAAAAGGCTCTGACGGTTCATACGGTCAAGACGGTTTTGAAACTGCTGAATCTGGTTTTCTTCATAGTAACCAATTTCACGCATGATCATTACCAAAACTGCACCCATGTCAGCACTTGATCCGTAGAATTTTACAATTTTATCTGCTAATTCCGGCATATGAAGCTCAACTCTAAAAAAGTCAATGACCTCCTGACGGATAAAATCCTCACCGAGCAGATACGTATTGTTGAATATATAATAGCAGAATTCTTCCGCTGTGTAAATATGGATGCCTAGTTCCTTTACGTAGAGCGGATTCTCGGCAATGTCACCGCACTGAATATATTGTTCCATTCCCGATGCCTCCTTAATCTATTTTAATTTCTTTTTTGACAACAATACCTGATGACGGGAAAAATTCGCCAAATCCAAGATCCTGCACACGCACCATTGCTGTATGCTCAGATGTAAATGTCAAAATTAGACGAACTCTTGTTGTCTTGTTTGGCCTCTTTGGAAATGCATCCAGGCTGATGTTTTCAAATACAGTCAGCTTTTCACCTGTCTTTTTTATCTTAAGGCGAATTGAGGACGCCTCATCCAAAATAAGGTCGGCTGTTGTACGGCAATCATACCAGTTACTGCCTTCTTTTGCAAGCATCAAAACCTTCTTGCTGCCGTGCACACTTGTATCCATCCAAATTGAGGCACCAACACGTCCCTCACATATAATTGTGTATGGATACGAATTTCTGCCGTGCAGCTCATTGTTTGCATTGATCACAGCTCCCTTTGCGAACACGTTGCTCTCATAAAAGATACCTTTTCGCACCTTCTTTCCGACTGCAAGCGCATTTAAAAAGCTTTTTCCCCATTCCTGGCAGTTTTCCATTGCCTTGCCGCTGACAAACAAAGAGCTTACACCACGGTGATCAATTATTCGCTCAAGATGCTCTCTAATTGTTGAATCTACCATCCTGCGATGAGTCTCATTGCTCATCATATCCTGCGACAGACTAGTTTCAAGCACCTGTCTTGTTGCCTTAATTACAGGCGGATTTACACTGCGAATCAAATTTAATTCATAGCTGCTAAGCTGAGTTCCAGACCAGTCTAAAAGCAAGGCTCTATTATCAAAATTTGCCTTTGGCTGGCGCAGCACAAAATACAAATAAGCCTCCGTGTGATTGATGATGCTGACATTTTCTCTTGGTATTCCAAGGCTGTCCATACAATGGATAATGCTGTCCATCACTGCCGGATCAGTCTTTTCAAGCGTAAAGACAAGTCTGGCAACACTTCGCGTGCCGCATTGCTCATAAACAGTTTCAAGAAGCGTTCCTATATAGCTTCCTAACAGCTGCTCTGGCTGATATCGCCTGTCGCCAACTGCTACGTTGCTTTTTTTTGTCAGCAGCGTCAAAAGCTTATCAACTACAGCTCCTCCGCCCTCAAGCACAGCTTCATAGGCTTCTTTTCCTACAAGCCATCCGTCCTGTCCCTTCTTTCGTCCGAGCGCCGTCTGAATGACTGTACGATTATCCGCCTGAGGAAAGCTTATGTCTGCCGGGTTCATGTTATCAAGACGGTACCGGCTTATTTTTGTCACATCATCGCATAAATCAAAACCTAATATCAGTTTTTCCATAATCTTTCGTCCTTTTATAATAACACATACAGTTCCTTGGCTGCCTCACGGTTTCGAATCGCTTTGGCGCATTCTGCCTTCCACTGGTCGTAATTTTCCTTTCGTTCAAGTTCAATCAGCTTCTGAATCTCGCCGTAAATGCTGCCCTCTCTGCAATAGCACGAGGATGGATCAAGAAGTACTTCCTTAACCTCTTTTTCCTCATCGCCATCACCACAGCGCACACTTATCTGCACCATCTCATCTGGGAAGAGGAACACACCAGCTGTATAGATACCCGGATAAATTTCCTGCATCTCATATGTAACCTTCTTTCCCCTTGGAATCAGCTCACCGCGCAGCCATACATGACAATCTGGTATACCATTCCACTGCACAATAATGCGTCCTTCCATCTGATGCGGCAGCTCAATTATATCTTTAAGACCATGGAAGCATTTCATATAAATACCCTTTGCACAATAGGCATATAATAACTGCTCACATAAGTGTCTGCTTTTTTCTGACAGCTCTTTTTGTCTGCTGTACTGCTGCAGAATAGCAAGTGAAAAAACTTCTGGAAGATCCTGCTGCTCTATTAAAAGCTGCTCTAATGTATCCTGCATTTCCTGTGAAAGCACACTTTCCTTCATCAAGCTTTCGTGGCAACGTACCACAAGCACTGCGCGGTCAAGCTTTCCAGATACACAATGTGACTTCTTGCTAATCTCATAAGCTTCCTCTAAATGATCAATTTTGCCTGTAAAAAGCATCTGTGTCACTACACGCGCTGCCAGATCTTTACTGTCTGCCTTTGCATCATATGCTGCGCATAAAAGATTATACATATCCTGTGTTGGTCCAACATAATGCATACAAAGATAACGAAGAAGTGTCTCATGAACCTGCTCTGCCTGAAGAAGACGCACACAAAGCGTTATAAGAGTTTCGCTGTACTCGTATAATGTCTCTGTAATACGGCGCACTGTCATCTTTAATAAGAGATCTGGACTAATGCCATCACTTCCATATGCGCTGACATATTCAAATGCTTCCTTGCTGTAGCCGCGAAGTATACATAGCTCAATCAGATAAACGCGTGTCTTTTTCGTCAGCTCACCAGGATTAAGTGATACCAGCCATGCGTCAAGCTCTCTTGTCTGTTCCTCATGGAAATAGCAATACTCAACCATACGCTCTGTCAGCACATGCTTAAAGGAACGTGTAACCTCTGCTTTTTCAAGAAGCTGCTTTGCAAGCTGCAGATTTTCCTGATTTGCAAAAGGCTTTGTATAAAAATCATCAGACTCCTTAATCATAAGCATAAGCTGCTCTGGAACTTTTTGTCTGCAAACAGCAGCTAGTTCCTCACGATACATAAGAAGTACCGTTTTCATATCTGGATCAGCATATCTGTTTCCATATGCATCCTCAAAAAGAATCGCTGCATCATTAGCATAAACAGGAATGCAAACCTCGCCACCGTTTATGCGCACACTCTGCTCTGGGCGAAGCTGCGCATAATGTACAACAACCTTTTTTGCGTAAGGAAGTGTTGTTGTAATCTGTTTTGAAAATAAAAGTGTTGTAAGCACATGACCTAGATTTTCATCAATAAGGCTTGGACTAAGCCAGTTGTCATAAAGCGGTACAAGCTTCGCATTGATGCGTCCATCTAAGAGCTGGCGAATCGCAAACTCATCCATCTGCGGCTCATATGCCCGATACATATCAGATTCCTTTGGAAAATGCTCCAAAATATATGTATACAGATTCAATCTTGTATGATTATCCAAATCATTCTTAAATGAATAATATAAAAGAATGCTATTTGGAAGTTCGCGATCTAAAATCTGATCACATATTGAAGTCATAAACGCATCATTAAGTCCTGTCAGATTGATCTCCTGTGCAATGCCTAGCTCAAACCAATAAGCATATGCAGGTGAAGTTTTTCCCATGCGAATCAGTGCTGAACAAATCAATGTCAGTACCTGCTTGTCTTTACAGCTGCGATACATTCGCTTCATTACATGATATAAAAGCTGCGCATTTTCAATACCTGCAAGAGGAAGTGCTAAATACTGCTTTGCAAGTGCCGCAGTCAGACATGAATAGCGAATCATATATGATAAAAGCTGAATCCAAAATTCTCCTGTACGTCTGATTTCATCTGGATTTTCCCTGCAGATTTTTGCTGCATACGCATAGATAATAGGCTTTGCACCGTAAATGCGATACAAACGTTCACACTGTCTTAGCTTTTCAGCATCACTTAAATCACGCTCTGTCATAAGCCATACAAGAGAAGCGACAAGACTGTCTGTCTGCTTTTGCAATTCAAGTGCAGCTGACGCTGCCTCCTTTTTATCATGCTCCTTCTTTGTAAGCTCCCACTGTAAATAAAGCGTCATAAGATATTCTTCCTGCTGACGTTTTGTGCTGATGCGTGTCAAATTTGAACTATACCAGGCAAGAAGCTTCTTTGCTTCATCTATACGTTCCTGCTTAGCAAGCAGCCATACACGGTACATGAAAAGACCTGAACTAGCCGGATATTTCTTCATATTTTCTTCCAGACACTGATCCATTTGTGAAAAAATCTCTGTTTCTTCGTGGCTCTCATTTAAATATGCAAGAAGAAGATGATACAGATAACGTACAACTGCCTTTGGCGGTCTGCCATCTGAACGCAGTGCATTCTTTGTGTTTTTTCCTTTATAATCGCGATTGACCTGAATACAAACTTCTAGTGTCTGCATTGGTGTTTCGATCTGCACATGCGCTGTATTACGCCCATTATGCATCTTTGCTACATCTGCAAATACTGTCAGTACACCTTGCTGATTTGAAAAATCGCGCGATGTAATCTTTTTTTGAGGAAAAATAAGCCATGGCACATCTGTCTTGATTTGTGCCGCAAACCATCCCCATGTACTTGCTGTTACCACAAGCTCAATGCCATCCTGCGGCAGCTCCTCCTCGGTAAATGACAGCGTCTTGGCCTGTACTGTAAGCTGCACCGGCTTCTTTAACTCCATAGCAACAGCAAAGGCTTCCAATGCCTGATGCTCAGAACTTCCTTCAAGAAGTCCTTCGTAGAGAGCCGTGCGCTGCACCTGATCCTTCATAAAATCAAGCTCTTTAAATTTGTCTGATACAAATAGGTGACGTGCCTGTGACGGATTTTCCAGATAAAAAGCACCAAATTCTGTAAGTGTATGCGGCATTGCCTTTTGGTCTGACGCTTCACCTACACTATAATGGTACTCAATCTTTTGCTCACCTGCATTGCCAACCACAACGACTGCACCAGTAATCTCATCGCCTGATTTTAAATCAATTGTGTTAATCTCAAACAAGACAGCTGCACTCTGACCAGCCGCCTGCTTTGTTTCTATTTTTACTCTTTCATTTGTTGAGTAGAAAAAGCCTTTAAAGGGTACTCTGTTTCGTACCCGGATCACAAGTTCTTTATTCTGCACAGTACCGGCTTCCACTCTTCCCTCCAGATATGCCGGTGAAAAATCCAGCTCTGGCTTTTTTACCAGCACCTCTCCGGCTGCCAACTGTTCGATCCGCTCCTTCAACCTTTTCTCCTCCTTCTCGTTTTCTTGTTTTTTCTGCCAGTATTTCTTCTAGCTTTAATTCTTAATTGTTCTGATAAGTGCAAATCCCTATTTTGCACATATGTTGTATTATTCTATCGCAAATGCGAGTAACAATCAAGCATTTCTATTGATTTTTTTGTCACGCAGTCTTTTTTTGTCATATCTTATATCAAGTACAAAGCACGCAAAGGAGTCTCTATGGACTACAATGGAAATAGAACCTGCATCCAACGCGGGAATTATCATAGAATGGCAGCAAACTGCTCTTGCGAAAATCGCACTTCTCCTGTTGAAGTAAACATTCCAAGCCGCCCTGTCGGAATCTCTTATGTGACGGTACAGACCTTTGGCGATATTTATCCGCCGCAAAAGGCTCTGAACGTTGGAACAGTCTTTGCCGCCCTCGATTATCCCTTCACATCCACCTGCTGCTTTTCTAAGCGCATGAAAGGAGGCGCGTATGAATAACCGTAATGTCTATATGCATGGTTTTGTCTGCGATGATGCTGCTCTCTTTTTGGATACTCATCCTGACTGTCCTCATGCACGTCGTCTATATCAGGAAAACGCCGCACAATATAATCAGGCACGAAAACAGTATGCTGCTGCTGGCAAACCGCTTTTTCGTACTGATGCCGTATCTGACCTCGGTTGGAGCTGGACTGATGAACCATGGCCATGGGAAGGAGGTAACTGCTAATGTGGGTTTATGAAAAGCGTCTTCAATATCCTGTTAATATCACACAGACAAATGCCAAGCTTGCCCAGGTAATTATCTCTCAGTTTGGCGGACCTGACGGAGAACTCGCTGCCTCCCAGCGCTATCTTTCACAGCGCTATACAATGCCAGACGGTATGACAAAGGGACTGTTAAATGATATTGGAACAGAGGAACTTGCCCATATCGAAATCGTCTGCGCGATTATCTATCAGCTGACAAAAAATCTTTCTGTAGAAGAAATTAAGGCTTCTGGTTTTGATAAATATTATGTTGATCATACGCTCGGCATCTGGCCTCAGGCTGCTGGCGGTATCCCATTTAATGCCTGCGTTTTTCAGGTCAAGGGTGACCCCATCACTGATCTGACGGAAGACCTCGCTGCTGAACAAAAAGCACGCTCCACCTACGATAATATCCTGCGCTTAATAAGCGATCCAGAAATTTGTGATCCTATTCGTTTCCTGCGCCAACGCGAAATTGTCCACTTCCAGCGTTTCGGTGAAGCACTCGTCCATGTTCAGGAAGGCCTTCCGAAAAATGTTTATGCTTACAATCCGGCCTTTGATAATAAAAAACACTGCTAAGGGCATCCCTTGACGATGTTACTTGTCATATGATAAAATCCTTTCTGTAGCATCATGTATCATGCAGTAATGATAAAATATCTATACAAAAGTACAGAAAGGATTTTTGAAATGAACCCAGCTAAAATATTTCAGTTAAAGGCTTCCTGGGACCGCTTTGCAGCAGCTCACCCGAAGTTTCCGCTTTTTTTACGTGCTGTCTCTGACGGTAACGTCATGCAGGAAGGCACTATTGCCGAAATTACTATTACAACAGCCGACGGACGCAAATATGAAACAAATTTAAAGCTTACAGCAAATGACCTGCAGCTTTTTGATGATGTCCGTCAGATAGTAAAATAAAAAAATTCAACGGTCTGCTGTTTATTTGAGCAAAGGCCGTTGAATTTTTTATTTATCGAAATGTCACATCAAACTCCATTAGAAAAAGCAACAAATTAATTGAGATCATTTACACGAAGCGAAGCACGTCCTCTGCCGTCTTTCTTGTCGGTGCATCTGGTGTAAATTTTTCATATCCAGCAGCAAGTAACACGGCAACTTCCTCTGTCTGTGGAATGCCAAGCTTTTCCTGAATATACGCTGCGTCATAGATACCAAGCATAACCGTTCCAACTCCCTGTGCATGAGCAGCGAGTGCGAATGTTTGTGCTGCTACTCCAGCGTCAAACATCTGCCAACCTTCTTTTTTGTCGGTGCTGTAGGAGCCATCCTTTTCAAAACCGCAGATGCCCTTTACATACGATACCACAATCAATACTGGTGTCTGCTTAAGTGTCTTTGTATTAAAGGCAAAGTCGCAGCAGCCATTTTCTGCGATATCATCAATGATTTCTCGTTTGTCTACCACAGTATAGCGCGTGGTCTGAGAATTTTTCCATGATGGTGCCCAAATTGCAGCATCTACGATTTTTTGAATCGTCTCACGCTCTACTGGGCGATCTTCAAATCTTCTTACACTTCTTCTTGTTTTGATGCATTCGAATACTTCCATTTATTGTTCTCCTCTCTACTTAAACTCACATTAATGATTAGTGTTAAAATCAATTAACCCACAAATGGATTATAAAACCTTCCAAACCGGATTGTCACGAATAAGCTTATGGCAAGCAGCACCACGCCAATTGCAATTGCAATAAAATCTCTTCGTGCAAATGGTCTTTTTGTATACCATGTGCGCTTTTTATTTTTACCAAAGCCACGCAGCTCCATCGCATTGGAGATCGTGTCGATTCGGTTTAAGCTTGTTAATATAAGCGGCAATAAAATGTTTACCGAGTTTTTCAGTCTGGCAAAAAAGTGCTCGTTTTTGCCAAGCTCCACTCCTCTTGCCTGCTGCGCCTGACTTATGCTGTGATAATCTCTCTGAATATCAGGAATATAGCGAAGTGCAATTGCAACAGAATAGCCTACTTTATAGGAAATTCCGATGCTATTTAAGCTGGCAGCAAACTCACTTGGATTGGTTGCCGAGATAAAAAGGATTGCAACTGGCAGCGCCACAAAATATTTCAGTGAAATGTTCAGCATGTAAAATAACTGTTCTGCTGTCACATCATAGCGCCAGAATAAATGAAACAGTACATGTCTGGTGCCATAAAGAGTTGTTCCCTGATTCGGGTCAAATAAGAAAATAAATAAATTATTGAGTACCAAAAATACAAGCATGAAAATCATCATAAAGCGCACTTCACGGTACTTAATATGGCTTAGCCTAAATGCAACAAGACTTACAGCAAACAATCCGAGCAATACCCAGGTGTTGTATGTAATCATGCTGGCAAAGGTAAAGAGCAGGAAAAACGCCAGCTTGGTCGTTCCCGTCATTTTATGAATCACACTGTCGCGTTCTAGATAATTTAATACCGTTTTAGCGGCCATGGCTGCGAACCTCCCTGTCTTCATGAATAAATCTCTCTACAAAGCTTTCCGGCGGCGTGATTTCACAGCGATTTGCCAGCGTAAAAAGGCTCGTTTCCTTTAATGCGGCGCGCGCTACAAGTGATGGATCACACAGCACCTGTGATGCTCTGCAATCGGCAATCAGCTGTCCATCAGAAAATACAAGCGCTCTTGGTGTGTACTCTAACATCAGATGCATATCATGTGTAATCATGATAACAGTAACGCCTTTCTCATTTAATCCACGCAAAAATTCCATAATTTCCGTGTAATGTTTAAAATCCTGTCCTGCCGTTGGCTCATCTAGAATAATTAACTTAGGATCCTGCACTAGAACACTTGCAATGGTCACACGCTTTTTCTGTCCAAAACTAAGTGCCGAAATTGGCCAGTTACGAAACGGATATAAACCACAAACCTTTAAAGTATCTTCGACCTTCCTGCGAATTTCCTCCTCAGATTTTCCAGACTTTTGAAGCGCAAGCGCTACTTCATCGTAAATCATTGTTTTAGAAATCATCTGATTAGGATTTTGCATGACATATCCAATCTTTTTGGCACGGCTTCTGATATTTTCCTTCAAAAGATCTTGTCCTTCAAAAAATATTTCTCCCTGATTAGGATCCTCAAAACCGCATACTAGTTTTGAAAAGGTTGATTTTCCGGCACCATTTCGTCCCACAATGCTTACCATCTCGCCTTTTTTTACAGACAGACTGACATTTTTCAGCGTCTGCTGCCCCTTATTATAGCCAAAGCTTAAATTTTTCACTTCCAAAAGTGTCTCTTTTTCTGGTTCCTTGTATGATAATGCCTGCGCGAAAAACCAGTTTCTTAGCTTTTCTTTATCCTGCTCATCTAAAACAACATAATCCACATGAGCCGGTTTTTTTTCTTTTGTAATATCTATTCCTGCATAACGCATAGCAGTTATATAGAGTGGCTCGCGAATACCATTATCTCCAAGCAGATTTGTTGAAAGCAATTCATCTGGCGTCAGATCAGCAAGAATTGTACCTTCATTTACAAGCACAATACGATCCACATTTCTCCAAAGTACATCCTCTAGACGATGCTCAATGATTAAAACAGTTGTATCCGTCTTTTTCTGAATCTCATCAATCAGTTCAATTGCCTGCTTTCCTGCAGCTGGGTCGAGATTAGCAAGCGGCTCATCAAAAAGAAGAATCTTCACATCATCAACCATAACACCAGCAAGACTGACTCGCTGCTTTTGTCCACCTGATAACTCATGCGGTGCGTAATCTAAATGATTCTCAATTCCAACTAACTCTGCCGCATGCTTTGTAATTTCATGCATTTTGTCTTGAGGTGTACAGCTGTTCTCCAATGCAAACGCAATATCCTCGCCCACCGTCAGACCGATAAATTGTCCGTCCGGATCCTGCAGCACCGTTCCTACATGAGCTGACAATTCAAAAATGCTGCTGTGCATCGCATCTACGCCATCTACAATCAGCTTGCCTGTACTCTCACCAGGATTAGAAAATGGGTTTAACCCGTTGATGCAGCCTGCCAGCGTACTCTTTCCGCTGCCGGAAGGTCCTGCGATCAGTACCTTTTCTCCCGGATAAATATTCAGATTGATCCCTGTCAGTGTCGGCTTTTTCTGTGCCCGATATTGGAATGAAAAATCTTCAAATGAAATAACAGGGGACTTTTTCTTCGTCATGTAAATACCTCATAAAAACAATAAAAATCAAAGCCTTTTCACAAGCCGAAAATTTTTCAGCTAAATGAGAAGGCTTTGTCAAAGTTTTATTCTCTATCGAGAGAACCTTTCTTTGCAATGGTCTTTGTATATGCCACAATTAACAGTCCTCCAACAATCACTCCTGTGATACTATTGGAGATTGCAGCAAATACGCCCTGCGCAAATACCTTTTTTACAGGCTCTGCGTAAATTAAAATATCAAGTACTGGCGCTACGACTACCCAGCCAATCACATGTGCTGCCACATTAGCGATTGCGAAGATAGCTGTCTTTGTCTTATCAAATACACCTTCCTGTACATTGAGCTTCTTTGCAAACATACCAATCACAACACCTACAAATGCGGATGTGATTACCCAGCTCCACCATGGACTTCCACCCCATGATAAATCGATCAGTGCATGTCCGATAAATCCGATCAGACCGCCTGCTACTGGTCCGTACATTGCTGCTAACAATGCAAGTACTGCATACTGCAAGCTGATATTTGTGTTTGGAACCGGGCTTGGAATTGCCACAAAACGTCCCAGTACAAAAAACAGTGCTGCGCCAATTCCAACGGCAACAACGGTTTTAATGCTGTTGTTTTTCATAACCTCTCCTCCTCTGCATGATGCTAATAAGCGCATCATAATCCATTTTTTCAACATTGCTAGTATACGTCCTTACAGTAGTCTTTGTCAATCTTATTTACTGCTGTTTTTCAATCTTTACAAGACGGCTTGTTCCAAGTCTGTCAGCGCCAAGTTTTACAAACTCATCTGCATCTGCAAAGGATGAAATTCCGCCGGCTGCCTTAATCTGCACATTCTCACCTACATGTGAAGCAAAAAGTGCGATATCATCAAATGTTGCACCTGCCTTGGAAAATCCAGTAGAAGTCTTAATAAAATCTGCCTTTGCCGCAGTTACTACTTCGCACATACGAATCTTCTCTGTATTTGTCAAAAGACAAGTTTCAATGATAACCTTTAAAATCTTGTCACCGCATGCAGCCTTAATGCAGCGGATTTCCTCTTCAACAAGATCATATCTACCGTCCTTTACCCATCCAATATTGATTACCATATCAATCTCATCTGCACCATTTGCGATTGCATCTCTTGTCTCGAACTCCTTTACAGCCGTAGTGTTATAGCCATTTGGGAAACCGATTACAGTACAAATCTTCATTTTATCGCCTACATAACCCTTTGCCTGCTTTACATAAGACGGCGGAATACATACGGATGCTGTCTTAAAACGGATAGCATCGTCACAAATCTGACGAATTTCCTCCCATGTTGCTCCCTGTGCCAACAGTGTGTGGTCTACTTTATTTAACAGCTTTGCGTGATCCATTTTGAATCCTCCATTTCTTCATAATAATCTCTATACTTTTAGTATAATGGATTCCGCACTTTCTTTCAACCTGTTTCTTTACTTCTTCTTTGCTTTGTTTCTGGCAGCAAGAATTCCTCCGATTTTTCCCGATTCTTTTGATGTAAGATTTCCATATCCGCCTGAATAGATTTTGTCAATCACACCTATCTCCTCTGCAATTTCAAGCTTTTGCAGATCTTCTGCTGTCAGCTTATTCCAATCAGGCTTTGTTTTTCTTTTAATATTTTTCATGTAAGCAGCTCCTTTTTTCCTTTATTATACCCAAAATGATACTTGTTTTTCCTGTTTTATCATGATATTCTTTCTGCATAATGTTGTTCTCACAGAAAGGCAGATTGTTATGATTATTGCAGTTGATATTGGAAATACAAATATTGTAGTTGGAGGAATTGAAGCTGATCACGTTTTATTTACAGAACGCCTCTCTACACGTACCGATAAGACAGAGCTTGAATATGCCATTGATTTTAAGCTCATTTTTGAACTTCACTCTATTTCTCGCGCACAGGTAGATGGCAGCATTATCTCATCTGTTGTTCCACCTTTATCGAATATTGTAAAGACAGCGCTGACAAAATTAATTCCTAAAGAACCGCTGATCGTCGGACCTGGCGTAAAAACAGGTCTTTCTATTCGTATTGACAATCCAACCCAGCTTGGCAGCGATCTTGTGGTGACAGCCGTTGCCGCTATAGCTGCTTATCCAGTTCCTTCTATTATTATTGATATGGGAACTGCAACGACTTTTTCTGTTATAAATGATAAGCGCCAGTATATAGGCGGTGCAATTGCCCCTGGTGCCTCTGTCGCACTAAACTCGCTATCATCTCAGACATCTCAGCTTCCTTTTATCAGTTTAGAGGCGCCAAAGCACGTGATAGGCAGCAATACAATTGACTGCATGAAAAGCGGTTCCCTCTTTGGCAACGCTGCAATGATTGACGGCATGATTCGCCGCATCAAAAAAGAAATTGGCGAAAATGCTATTGTAGTAGCCACAGGTGGTATCGCACCAGCAATCCTTACGTACTGTGAGGAATCAATTTCATACGATCCTGACTTAATGCTTAAGGGGCTTGCACTAATTTATAAAAAAAATCAAACTCGGTAATCACGTATTGCATTCCATTTTTTAAGGTGATAAAATCTTCATAGGCTTGCACAAATATTTGTATCATTAATTATGCAGTCAAAAATAGGGAGGTATTTGCGATGCGAAATGAAGAACTTCTAATCCGCTTAACCCAAACTCAGGGCATCGCCGGATACGAAAAAAAGGTACGCGAATTGATTGAACAGGAGGTGCGTCCATACGCAGATGAACTGATTATTGATCCGCTCGGCAGTCTGATTGCCGTTAAAAAAGGCAAATGCGGACCACACTCTAAGAAAATCATGTTTGCTGCTCACATGGATGAAATTGGCTTCATGGTAAAGAAAATTGAGGATGATGGACGTCTTTTAGTATGCAATGTCGGTTGGAACTGGACTGCCTCTGCCTACAACACGAGAGTCGTTTTTAGAAATGGAATCTATGGTGTTGTCAGTAGCATGAAAAATATTGAGGAAGCACACAATGATCCTAATTCACTATTTATTGATATCGGTGCCAAATCCAAGGAGGATGCACTTAAATACGTCCATGTTGGTTCTGTATGCGGCTATTGCGGCGAATATCTTCCTCTTGCAAATGATCTTGTCTGCTCAAAGACATTTGATGATAGAGTTGGCTGCTTTCAGTTAATTGAAGCACTTCGTGAAAATGACGGAACTTATCCTAATGACATTTATTATGTATTTACCGTTCAGGAGGAGGTTGGCTGCCGCGGCTCTAAGACAACTGCTGCCTTTATTAAACCTGATATTGGCATCGCTGTTGACGTTACCCCGGCACATGATTATCCGTGTGATCTGACTGGAAGCAATGCAATCGGCGAAGGAATCGGTATCAAGGTCGCAGATCCATCTGTTCTGTGTGATGAGGATGTCATTGCTGCCATGGAGCAGTGCTGCCGTCATAAAGATATTCCATTCCAGTATGAAGTCATTGATAAAGGCGGCTGCGATGCCTCCAGTATGAATCTTTCAAACTTTGGCGTCCGCGCCGGCGGTATTTCTGTTGTCACTCGTTACGCTCACTGCAGCAGCAGCGTTATCTCAAAGGAAGATGCGGAGTCTGGCATTCGCCTTTGCACTGCATTTTCAAAATATGAATTTCAATTCTGATTTAAGGGGGAACAAGCGTTATGATGCATACCACTTCTTGGCCATATGCCAATGAAACAGGTATCACAGAAAAGCTTGTCCGCGTCCTGGTGCAATCAACCTGAATCATCCGCTTCGCAACCGCGCGAAGTTTGTGCCGATTATTTCATAAAAAATCACCCGCTGCCGATTATAAAATCAGCAACGGGTAATTTTTTTATTTCACTTTTAATTCATTTTTGAATAACTTTTCAGAATTATTCAGCGTCAGCTGCCTTCTGGTTCTCTGGAAGTCTTGTGCTGTTTCCTGCCTGGAATGCTTCAAGTCTCTCATCAACAACTTCCTGATATCCCTGATCTGCATACTGCTGTGCATAATCCTTATACATTGCATCAAATTCTTCTGGCTTACACATGGTCAGCGCATCTCTGAACTCCTTGTACAGCTCACCTAAGGTGTTCTGATACTCGGACTGTGCAGCGATTACTACTGAGAACTGGCAGTCACTTAAACCATACTGATCAGCGATTGCAAGACGATCATAGTAATACTTAATGATATCATCTGTGAAGTTCTGCGGCAGATCCTGCGGAGTATCAGCCTTGATATTCTCTTCAACAGTATCAAATGTTCTCTTTTCCTTTACGATACACCAGTAGTCCTTGCTGTTGTTGAAGCCCTGCTTGTACTCACCATTATAATCACTAACGGTAACTGGGTTGCCTTCTTCGTCTAAGTTGTAGTTCTCGCCCTCGATACCCCACTGGAAGGTGTACAGGTTTTCTGGCTGGCTTAACCACTCCATGTACATCCATGCAGCCTTTAACTCATCATCAGTTGCAGTGTTGGAGAATCCAACGATCATACCAAATGGGTTCTCTGCTCTCCATGCCGGAACTGTTACGATTCCGTCTTCACCAGACTCATCTACTTCAGCGCTGATTGGAGTGATTGCTAACTTTCCATCCGGATTCTGATCATAGAATGCATTCAGGAAATCTGTGCTTGCACTTACATATCCGCTGTAGCTGTAGCTCTTGCCATTTACGAAGTTTGCCTTTGCTGTCTCAGAGTCGATGATGTAATATTCTGGATCAGTGATACCAGAATTGTAATCCTCATTTGCTCTCTTTAACAGGTTGTAGTTTGGCTCCCATCCAAGTGCTGGAATGTTGTAATCGCCGTACATAGCCCACTCTTCCTCGTTGCAAGGATAAGTTCTGTATGCCTGATTCTGGTCAGATCCAACACCAGTCAGCATTGCACCGCCGCCTGGATGCTCACAAAGACCTGCCTCCATGATCTTGTTCATAGCATCAAGATACTCTGAACGCTTAGTCGGTACATGATCATATCCTACCTGCTCCAACCAGTCCATACGAACAAATGTCTGGAAAGAATAAACGGTATCATAATATGGTCTCTCGGCAAGTGCAAAGTATGTCTCACCGCCAAGTGTGCTATACATCAGACGTCCACCCTCTTCCATGGATGCATAATAGGTAGGAGCTACCTCTTTAAAATCATCCATGCTAAAGGTTGCCAGATAACCATCATCTGCCCACTGAGCTACCTTCGGATAATCATACTCCATCAGGATTGTCGGCAGGTTCTGATCTGCTGCAAGCAGTGCGTATGATGTCATAACATCACTTCTTGTAATCGGAACGTACTCAACCTTAATGTTGTACTGATCTCCAAAATTCTCCTGAATCCAGCCGGTCCAATAGTTATTGGAAACATCCGGAACACCTTCTGCACCTCTGTCATAAACTGGAACTCTCAGAGTCACGGTTTCTGCAAATGGCTCCCAATTTGTGGTAGAAGCTGCCTCGTCTGCCATAGCCGGAATGCATCCTGCTACCATAGCACCTGCCATTGATACGGCGAATACCTTGCGAAGATTCTTTTTCATAGTAAAATTCCTCCTTATATAAAGATCGTTATATATTTTGCCGCCGCCTTCAGCAGGCAACGACGTTATATCGTATCTTATTGCCCCTTGTTGTCAAATTCCTTTTATGTCATTTCTATAATTCACGTAACGATTTGTAATAAAATCTTTTTGAATCCCAATCAGCCCTTTACAGCTCCGATCATAACACCCTTTACAAAATATTTCTGTAAGAACGGATATACACAAATGATCGGAATAGTTACGAACATAATACATGCTGCCTGAAGTACTTCTGGTGTACTTGTAACAACAACCTCACCAGAAAGCTGTGCTGTCTGCGCCTCTGATGCAGAAGATACAAGCTGTGACAGCTTATACTGAACCATCTTTAAACCCTCAGAACGAATATAGTATTTATTATCTGCATAAGAGTTCCAACGTCCTACTGCATAGAACAGTGACAGAGTTGCCAAAATTGGCTTTGACAGTGGAAGTACAATTTTCCAGATGATCTGGAAGTTCGTTGCACCGTCAAGAAATGCTGCCTCCTCTAAGCTGTCCGGAATGTTGGACTGGAAGTAGGTTTTCATAATTAACATGTTGTATGGCGCATAAATTAATGGTAAGATCAATACCCACACAGTATCAAGCATATGTAAATCAGAATACAGCAGATATGTAGGAATCAAACCTGCACTAAAATACATAGGAAACATCAGGATAAAGGTAAAGAACGTTCTTCCCTTTAATCTCTTTCTTGACAGTGGATAAGCTGCACATGTACAAGCAATCATACCCATTAATGTAAACACTAATGTAACTATTACACTGTACAGGAAGGAACTAACCATCGAACCATCCTCAAAAATGGATGTATATGCATCCAGATTAAAGCCAATCGGCCAAAAGCTGACTCTTTTTGCCAAAACTGCTGTATTACTTGAAACAGACTTTGCCAGCAAGTGAATAAATGGAACTACACAAGTCGCACACAGGATCACAAGGATGACCACCATCACGACGTCGCTGACATGAAATTTAGTTATGGCTCTGCTACCGTCGGTAACAATGTCATTTTCTTTATTTTTCTTTGCCATGACAATTCACCCTCCTTATAATAATCCTTCCTCACCAAGCATCTTTGCAATGCGGTCAGATAACAAAACAAGTACAAGTCCTACCAGAGACTGGAACAAACCTACGGCAGTTGCCATACTAAACTTTGCACTTGCAAGACCTTTATCGTAAATATAGATAGCAAGCTGATAAGAGAAATCCTTAACCTGCGTATTTCCAAACTGATCCAGACGCTCGTAGTTACTTCCCATAACTTTACCAAGATTCATGATAAGCAATGTAACAACAGTTCCTCTGATACCAGGAAGCGTAATGTTCCACATACGCTGCCAACGGTTTGCACCATCGATCATAGCTGCTTCATAAAGCTCACCACTAATGCCAGTGATTGCTGCCAGATAAATAATGGTACCCCAGCCCATTCCCTGCCATACACCGATTAACAGGTAGGTTACTGCCCAGTGCCATTTTTCAGTCAAAAATGGAATACCATTCTGGATAATACCTGCATTCATTAAGAATACGTTTACCATACCAGTGGTTGGACGGAACATCTGATAAGCAACGCTTCCGACGATAACCCAAGAAAGGAAATGAGGCAGATAAAGAATAGTCTGCGTAACCTTCTTAAAACGCGGAAAGCGAAGTTCATTTAAAATCAATGCCAGAATGATTGGCATTGGAAAACCAACTGCCAGATCCAAAAGGTTAAATACGATAGAACTCTTTAACGCACGGATAAAATCCTTATCCTTAAATACCTTCTGGAACGTTGCCCAACCTACCCATTTACTGCCGGCATAACCCTTTGCAGGTTTATAGTCCATAAATACCATACGAATGCCGCCATATGATGCATAATTGAAGATCACAACTAAAGCAACCGGAATCATCAAAAGCAGATATAACTGCCAGTCCCGTTTCAAAGCATTTGCCCAGGTCGTTTTTGTCTTTACGCCCTTGCTAATTGTAGCTTTTGCCATAGTTTGTCTCCTCCTTTCTCTTTTTTATAGTGCAATATGTTGCCCTTGATTGTCTTCATTTTAGCACACTCTATCATTTTTTCTAATCAAACCTTTTCATATACTATGCAATTTCAACCCTTTTCATATATTTTGTGTATTCATAGCCGCCCTCTGCTTTTTAATTTGACAAAGATGACATGTTACTTTAGAATAGAAGTAACACTAACAGATGATTTTATATAAAATCATTATCATTAATGGAGTATACTATGGCTAAACAAAAAAATATTATTACTGAATTTCGTAATTACCCGCTTCGTGTTGAATTTCCTATTCTGCTGCTGACAGGAAACCAGTGGTGGATTTCTGATGTTCCAAGTGCCAATCTTCACTTTCATAACTGTCTTGAAATTGGTCTTTGTCACGAAGGAGAAGGTACACTAATTATCCAAAAAGAAAGCCGCCATTTTTCGGCTGGCGATATTACCATAATTGCACGAAACATTCCTCACACAACATATAGTGCACCTGGTACACAAAGTCTCTGGACATACCTGTTTGTCGATCCGCAGGAGCTTCTTGACCCATTGACTGGCGGATATGCTAAGCAAACATCAGAACTGCTTCGAAAAATAAATTCTGCTTTTTTAATTCCAGCAGGTCATAGCCCTTCTGTTTCATTTTATTTTAACCAAATATGCTACTCAATACAGGAAAAGCCTTCTAATCATCACTTAAAGGTTCGTTCTGATTTTCTTTCACTACTGATTGACGCCGTTAATTTTCTTCCTAAGCAGGAAGCTGCACCAGAAACGTTAGACAGTGCCTCTACGCTCTCAATCGTCCCGGCACTTGAGTATATCAAGCAAAATTATATGACAACCTTTTCGATGGATTATTTAGCAGAGCTATGCGGATTAAGTCCAACCCATTTTCGCCGAATTTTCAATCTGGCAATGGGACGCAGCCCACTCGAATATTTAAACACTGTACGTATCAATAAAGCGTGCTATCTGCTTCGCTCAACTGAAAACTCTATATTAAATATATCGGAAGATGTTGGTTTTCATTCAATTTCCAGCTTTAACCGTTATTTCAGCCGTATGATCGGCATGTCACCACGAGAATACCGCTGCTGTGACAGTCAGGATGAACGACTGCAAAAATCTAAGATCATGAAATTTAATGGCTGGATGGAAGCAGAACGCTAATGATATGAAAAAGAGGAACTGCAAAACAGTTCCTCTTTTTCATATCATTATATAATAATTATTTTTCAGGTGCCGCTGCCTCAACTGGCTTTTTTCTCGGACGGCCTCTCTTTGGTTTTTCTGCTGGTACCTCTGCTGCCTCTTTCTTTGGCGTCACTTCTGGTTCTTGTTCCTTAACCTTTCTTGGGCGACCTCTCTTTGGCTTCTCTGCCGGTACTTCTTCTGCAGCTTCCTTTTTTACTCTTCTTGATCTAGTTGGCTTTTCTGTTGTCTTTGCTGCCTCTGTGAGTTCTTCTGTCTTTGCTTTTCTCGGACGGCCTCTCTTTGGTTTTTCTACCGCATCCTTAGCTGCGGCAGTCTCTTTTTTTGATACTGCATCCTCGATTCTGCAAAATGCTGCTGCTGTACGGCTTGGCAGATAAGCAAAGAAGCCTGTTCTTCCATCTGGAAGTTCAACCGTATTATAGACAACGTCCTTCGCAATACGATCCTGTCCACCAAATCTGCTCTCATCTGATGTCAATACAGCATGATACTTTCCAGCCTTAGATACTGGAACAAAATAGCCCTCAAAAGAACGATTTGGATGGAAGTTAAATGCAAATACAACATTTCCCTTCTCATAAATCATCATATCATCCTGCTGATGTACCCACATATTGTATGGGTTCTCATCTTCTAAGATATGATGCTCTTTTGTGAAGGAAATCATTGCCTTATCAAAATCATTCAGCCAGCAGTACTTTAAGTTTGGATTGTCAACTAAGCTCCACTGACGTCTGCAATAATGATAGCTCCAGCCATTGCCCTCTCTCGGGAAATCAATCCACTCTGGATGACCAAATTCATTGCCCATGAAGTTTAAATAGCCCTCGCCGCCAAGTGTCATCGTAATAAAGCGAATCATCTTGTGCAGTGCCACACCTCTGTCAATGATGTAGTTCTGGGTATTCTTCTCCATAGACCAATACATTTCCTTATCACATAAACGGAACATAATTGTCTTATCACCAACAAGTGCCTGGTCATGAGACTCTGCATAAGCAATTACCTTCTCATGTGGTCTGTGGCTGGTAAGCTCATGCCAAAGCTTCCACATATCCCAATCTTCATCCTTGTATTCCTTTAAGAACTTGATCCACATATCTGGAATACCCATTGCAAGACGATAATCAAAACCAATACCGCCCTCTTCAATTGGAATACACATGCCTGGCATACCTGACATATCCTCTGCGATACTCATTGCATTCGGATTTACCTCATGAATAAGCTCATTTGCCAATGTAAGATAAGTAATTGCTTCAATATCTGTGTTCATGGAAAAATACTTGTCATAATTGTCAAAGCTTGTTCCAAGACCATGATCAAGATAAAGCATACTTGTAACACCATCAAAACGGAAACCATCAAAATGGAATTCCTTCATCCAGTACTTTAAATTTGAAAGCAGGAAATGAATAACTTCATTCTTTCCATAATTAAACAATCTGGTATCCCAAGCCTGATGATAGCCTCTTGCGCCACTGTGGAAGAACTGGTAATCTGTTCCATCGAACTCGTTGATTCCCTCACGTGTATTCTTTGCCGCATGAGAATGTACAACATCAAGCAGCACACGAATACCCATACTATGTGCCTTATTTACAAGATATTTCAGATCTTCTGGCATACCGCTTCGAGAAGCTGGTGCGAAAAAGCTGCCGATCTGATAACCAAAGGAACCGTAGTAAGGATGCTCCATAATAGCCATAATCTGAATAGTATTATATCCAAGATTTTGTATGCGCGGAAGTATCTTATCTGCAAATTCAAGATAAGAACCAACTTTTCTCTCCTCCTGAGCCATACCAACATGACACTCATAAATATACGGCGGAAGTTCACTGTGGAAATCCTGATCCGTCCATGCAAATGGTGTCTCTGGATCATAAACCTCTGCACTCCAAAGATAGGTTGTAGGATCCTGAACAACTCTGCGTGCATACAGTGGGATTCTCTCAAGCTCCTGACCATCATGCTCTACAATTGCTAAGACCTTACATCCATTCCACAGCGTATCCTTAGAAAGCTTTATCTCGAAAACGCCGTTTTCTAAACGCTCCATTGGATGTTTTCTGTGATTCCAGCCATTGAACTCACCTGCCAGATACATCTTAGAAGCGCCCGGTGCCCACTCACGGTAAACCCACCCTTCCGATGTTCTGTGTATACCAAAATATTCATGTCCATTGGCAAAATCCACAATTGATCCATTTGCGCCAATAAGTTCCTCCCTTTTTTTATGATAATCATTGACGCGCAGATCTAGGTCAGCCTCATAAAGCTTCAGCACATCATCGTATTCCATAATCTTGTACTTCATAACTTTCCTTACCTTTCCGGTTCCTACAAAACCTTTTCTGAAATTACGAATAGACAGATATATCATACACCTTTTTATGTTTTTCGTCAATATCTCTATGAATATTCGTGTTTGTTTTAACGTTATCGTACAATTTCCATAGTTTCCATATGAAGACTCGGAGTCGTTTTTGGATATGCAGCGATAGCCCGCTCTACAAAACTGCCATTTTCATATGCCTTTACAAGAAGGCTCAGTTCTTCAATTCTTTGAGAAAGCTTCTTGCCTGCATCCGTGTCTGATACAAGTATTCTTTTGTCCATTTTCTGTGTAATCTGAAGAGTTGGCATATCATCTGATTCTGGCTTAGACAACGGATGTGAAATATAATCATGATGCTGTGCCAGTGCAAGATAATGTGAATTAAAAATCAGCGTGTAGCCTGCAATACCAGTTTTGGCCTGATAAGCTTTTGACAATCCTCCATCAATTACATATAACTTTCCATCTGCCTTAACCGGATTTTCACCATCTTTTTGACGAACAGGAACATGACCATTTATAATATGACCATGTACAGGATCTACTCCAAATTCCTTTAAAATCTGTTCGCACACATGTGAATCTGCACTCAGACGATAATAGCTATTATATACCTCCTCATGCAGTGCTTTCTCTTTTGTAAAATATCGTTCAAATGCAGACATTCGGCTCTTACCAAATAAAGGTGACTGTGCACTGCACCACAAAAGCCACATCTTGTCAACATTCTTTTGCTTATCCCGGTGATCCTTAGGAAGAAAATAGGCTTCTCTCGCTGCCCGCTCAAGACGATCAAGCAGCGCCCTGCCAGCATATTTTTCTCCATCCACCTCGACTCTTTCAAAGCTTCCATCTTCATTCATCGGAATACAGCCATGAAACAACAGATTTCCATTCATACATAAATACATGCTTCCGCTGCTGTAAAGAAAACGCACATGACGCTGCAAAGCTTCGCTGTGTGCAAATGATGCAGCTAACACATCCATAAGCTGCGCTTCCTTTTGTGTAAGCTCAAGCGGATTTTGTGGATCAACCGTTGGAAAATTAGTATCAGTTAACGGGCACGTAATTCCATTATACTTATACAGTCCTTTCTCGTAATCAATATGTTCAAGCAAATTTCTGTCTTCCATATGATATTCTGGATGACGGTGCACCATCTGGCCAATGAGTTTTAGCTGAATAACAGCCATCGCTTTATGCATCTTAGCCGACAGACTCTTTGCCACCTTGTCATAGACATTTTCATCTAATACCTTTGGCAAAAAGCGCTCGCATAAATCATCGCGGTAAACCTCTGATGCAAAATCTGATAAAGGACGCAAATTGATTCCATAACCATCTTCAAGGCAGTCAAAATTGTTATAGCTAATTCCCATGCGCACAACATTTGCAATTAATACGCGGTTTCCGCATGCAGCACCCATCCATGAAATATCATGATTTCCCCACTGAATATCAACATCGCCATATTCAATTAATTCCTCCATGATCCTGTCTGGGCGTGGTCCTCTGTCAAAAATATCACCAATTACATGAATCCAATCCATTGTCAGACTGCGGATCAACTTGCAAAACTGGGGAATAAACGTATCTGCAAGCCCACTTGACACAACTGCCTCAATAATGCTGCTTCCATATTCTAAACGGCCCTCGTCCTGACCTGGATACAAAAGTTCTTCCATAAGGTAATCATACTCATGCGGAATTTTGCTTCTCACATGCACACGTGAATATTTAGCACTGACACTGCGGCACAGCTGCGTCAGATAAAAAATAGTATTCTTCATCCATTCATTTGTATCTCTGCCATACTCATGCATCAAACTAAGTACCTTAACCGGATCATAAATCAAATTGGCAAGCTGATTTTGCTGTGGATTAGTCAGTACATCCTGAAATTGAATACGAATCTTCTCACGAATTACTCCTGATGCACCGTTCATCAACTCTGAAAAGCCCTTATGCTCCCCATGTAGATCACTAAAAAAATATTCTGTTCCTTTTGGCAGGCTGCTCATTGCTGTCAAATTTGCGATTTCGCACAGCGCCGCCTGACGGTTTGGGTATTCTCTTGCCAAAAGCTGCAAATATCGTTCTTCCATTCTTAAATCCTCATATCTTCCTGTGCCTTTTATTTCAGGCACAAATGCCGGTGAAAATCTCGTGTCAAACAGAATAAAACAAGATATTCTGTACATACTGTCTTCATATCGTCTTTTGCCGTACCCGGGAACGAATCAAAAGGCGTTTATCCATAGATCATGGTAACAAAAAGAGCGGCTGCTCAAAAAGCAGCTGCCCCTTTTTGCATTCCGGCAGCATAGCTGCGGATTTATTTCTCTTCAGTCTCAAGACTAATATTATTTTCTGTCAGAATCTTCTCAAGCTCTGCTGTATCAAGACCTGCACCTTTCTTTGCAATATAAGCGGCCTTAATAAGATCAAATGCTCTTCTTTGTCCACTTCTTCCAAACTGAACAAGCGCTGGCAAATTGTTCTCAACATTGCTTACAAATGCCTTCTGAAGTCCCATGCGTGCCAGTGCCTGGAATGCAAGATAAATATTATCAAAGCTCTTATCCTGGCTCTTCTCAAGAAGCAGACTCAGTGCCAGACGGCCAATCTTCTCTCTGCTCTTTGCAGATCCATTTTCCTCAATAGTTTCAATATCAATTAAGCTGCTCACATCCTCATTTGGATAAAGATCGAGCGCCATCTGCAGCTGATACAGACGATCTAAGCGATCCTGTGGAATTGCATCCTCACCCTTTTCCTTCTTAATTGCTGCAAGCTCCTCTGCAATCGGAAGACCTTCAAGCAGGAAGTTTACAAAGTTTCTGCTAACCGGACCTGCAAATGTTGAGGATTCTACCTGCTTAAATTTGCTCTTTAACAGCTCCTGAATAGAAAGATCAAATTCATCATTATCCAGTTCCTTATAATCTGCATGAGTGATCAGCTCCTGCAATAAGAACAGGAAATGAACTGTATCAACTACCTCATCATCAACTGCCTTAAAGCTGTCAATAAATCCCTGAATATTTCCAAGACGAGCCTGTGCCTCTGTGCGAAGTACCATAACTGGCTGATAGTTTCTGTTTTCCTTCGGGAACTTATCTGCGAGCTCAACTAACTTTTCAAAATCTCTTGCATTATATGTTGCAAGCAGCTCCATATAATCTGTATCCGGTGCATCCTTCTCCTTTAAAAGCTCTAACAGTGCAAAACTCTGATCAGTCTTTTGTGCACGTAATGAGCGGAAGAAACGGCTGTTTAACTGGGATATGCTTAACTTATCCATATTCTGAGTATAATCAGTTACAAAATGCTCTGCAATAGTTACCTCAATTGCGCCAACACCCTTATCTAAGCTGTCAAGCAAAGCTCCAAGCAGACGATATTCATTGCGAAGCTTCAGATAGCGAATACGAAGCACATCACTAGAAAGCACCTCCTGACGATTCGGATGATCATTCTGGAACTGCTTTAAATCCTCATCCTTCTTTACAAAAAGCATCATGAAATAAACAATCTGCGGTTCCTCGCCAAACTTGTAGGAGCTAAGCGGGCGATACATAGGTGCTAATGGTGCATGCTTTTTGCCTGCATAATGCTCCTGAAAATGTTTAAAGAAGCCCTGACGATCCTCTACTCTGTACTGGCTGCTTTTTCCTGTAAACCATGAAAGCTCATTTTCAATTTCTTCTGCCTTTTTACGGAATTTATGACTTTCTAATGTCTTATTATAATCCTGAAGTATTACCTGTCTGTATGGATTTTTAAGCAGAACCTTTGCTGCCTGCATCTTTTCTTCTGCCATTTGTTACCTCTCTTTCGCTGCCATGCAGCTTTTTCTATGTGATTTCTGCACCTATCATAGCACAAAATTTCAAACAATTCAATTCAATTTTACCAATTTCATTGAATAAGTTATAAAAATCAATAAAAAATGCCAACCTAAAGTCTTTCCCCTAGGTCAGCATTTTTCAATTTTTTTTATTTGTCAAAGCTCAATGTTTAAATTCTTCGGTCCAAAACCAAGCGGAAGAATTTCTTTTAAGGTCATGATTTTATAATCTTTCGGTGAGGTTCCCAGAATAATTGGGAAGGTCTCATAATCACAAAATTCCATCATAACCTGACGGCATACACCACATGGTGCAGTCAGCACAAGATCGCCATTTTCTGGACCTGCTACAATTGCTATTGCCGCAAAAGAGCGTTCTCCCTCACTGACAGCTTTAAAGAATGCAGTACGCTCCGCACAATTGCTCGGCGTATAGCCTGCATTTTCAATATTGCAGCCACGATAAATTTTTCCATCAGCTGTAAGAAGCGCAGCGCCTACCTTAAAATGAGAATACGGCGTGTAGGCCATTTTTCTAGCCTCAATTGCTTCCTTAATTAAAACTTCTGCATCAATATTCATATACATATTCCTATTACTTAGATTTGATATATGGCTTTCCGTTTGCAGCCGGAACTCTTGCCTTTCCGACAAACAATACAAGTGCCAGAATTGTTACAATATACGGAATCATGGAAATTAAGTTCGGGGAAATAATATTGCTTGTTCCTGCCAGAACCTTTACACCGCTGCAAAGACCAAACAGCATACATGCAAGCATGGCGCCGTGAGGTGTAAATTTACCAAAAATAACAGCAGAAATTGCCATAAAGCCCTGACCTACGATAACGGCTGGCTTAAACTGGTTTGTAGTTGCCATAGTTATATAGGCACCGCCAAGACCTGAGAAAAAGCCCGATAAGATAACGGCAATATAGCGTGTCTTTGTTACGTTGATTCCAAGGGTATCACAAGCCTGTGGATGCTCACCTACTGCGCGAAGGCGAAGACCAAACTTTGTCTTGTAGAACAAGAACCAGACAATCGCCACACAGATAAAACAAATGTAGCCTGCCACATGGATATTTAATACATTATTCCAGAAGGAACCTGACGGAAATACACCGTCAAGAAGCTTCGGAAGACGGCTTGCGTCATCAGTAATTGCCGGTGTATCAGTACTGTCTGCGAATAATACACGACAGATAAAAATTGCAATACCAGGTGCCAAAAAGTTAATGGCAGTACCAGAAATTGTCTGATCTGCGTTGCAGGTGATGCAGGCAAATGCATGAATCACTGCAACAAGCGCACCGGCTACTCCAGCAAGTACAAAAGCTAGCCATGGTGAACCTGGAATAAAATAGCAAAGCGCTGCACCTGTAAATGCACCTACTGTCATCATTCCCTCAATACCGATGTTGACAACACCGCTTCGCTCTGAAATACAAGAACCAAGCGCCGCATACAGAAGCGGAGGCGTTGCGATCAGCATCGCGTTAATTAAAAGTCCGAAATCTTTTATAAATTCATTCATCTTACTTTCCTCCCTTCTGCATCTTCTTCTGAGCAAATGCCTTGAATACATGTGTGATCGCAATAATTAAAACGATCGCACCCATGATAATATCAAGAACCTCCTTTGGTGCACCAACAAGGTTTAACTTAGAACCACCGTACTTCATTGCACCGTAGAAAAGTCCAGCAAAGATACAGCCTATCGGGTTGGAACTTGCGATTAACGCAACTGTAATTCCCTGGAAACCAAAGCCTTCCTGTCCGGCAAACTGTGCGATATGCATTGCATTTCCAAGAATCTGTACCGCACCGCCAAGACCTGCTAGTGCACCAGAGATAGCAAGTGCCTTCATAACAGATGCACTAGAATTAATACCGCCGTACTCAGCAGCATGACTGTTAAATCCAACGCTTCTAAGTTCATATCCAAGCGTTGTCTTATTGATGATATACCATATAATCACGGCAACAACAATTGCAATAATAATTCCATAATTTATTGTTGTACATCCTGTCATCTGACGCACTGACAGCGGCAGCAACATCTTGGCATTGTCCAAAATATCAATGGTTGCTTCCTTTGACGGCGCCTTAATTCCAGGAAGATTTACAATATAGTTAGAGAGATAGTAAGCAATCCAGTTCATCATAATAAAGGAAAGTACCTCATTGATTCCCTTTTTTACCTTTAACAGACCACAAAATGCAGACCACACAGCACCTGCTGCTGCTGCTGCAATTAGACAAAGCGGAACTGTAATTATTGCCGGAAGCGGACAAAACATTCCGATTACAGTCGCTGCAAGACTTCCCACTACAAACTGGCCCTCTGCACCAATGTTAAATACACCTGTGCGGAAAGAGAAAGCCACACTAAGACCTGTAAAAATTAAAGGTGTTGCATAGACAACTGACCACGCTAAAAACTTCGGTTTTGCAAAAATACCAGTAAACAGCTTTGCGTAAATAACACCTGGATTCATTCCTGCAATCGCCAGAATAATTGCACCTGTTAAAAATCCGATCAGGATTGCAAACAGCGTATAGATAATATTTCCTTCTAATATACTTTTCTTATGCTTCATGCTGCTTTCCTCCTGCCATCATAATTCCAAGGGTCTTCTCATCTGCACCTGCCGCCGGCATACTTCCTGTAATCTGTCCGTCAAAGATAACCTCGATACGATCAGATACACTCATAATCTCATCCAGCTCAAAAGAAACGAGAAGCACAGCCTTATTTTTATTTCGCTGCTCGACTAAGTAGCGATGTACAAACTCAATAGCACCAACGTCAAGACCACGAGTCGGGTTAACAGCAATCAACAGATCCTTATCATTTGTAATCTCTCTTGCAATAATAACTTTTTGCTGATTTCCGCCTGAAAGCGTTCCCGCCGGACGAGACTCACTTCCTGCCGGACGAATATCAAACCTCTCTACAAGATCCTTTGCATGAGCCATAATGGCATCCTTTTTCAAGACACCTTTCTTTGAGTACGGCTCCTTCATGTAATTTTGCAAAATCAGATTTTCAGCAACAGAAAACTCCAGCACCAGACCATGCTTTTGGCGGTCAGCTGGAATACTTGTGATGCCGCTCTCAAAGATTTCCTTTGGTTTTTTGTTGAAAACATTCTTGCCGTTAATGAGGACTTCACCTGAATCGCCCTTTTTCAATCCTGTCAAAATTTCAACAAGCTCTGTCTGTCCATTTCCATCGACACCGGCAAGACCTACAATCTCACCTCTTCTAACTGACAGATTAAGTCCCTTTAAAATCTCAACACCGCGGTAGTCCTTTCCATGAATATCCTTCACTTCAAGAACAACCTCTCCCGGCTTGATATCCTTCTTTTCTACCTTAAACTCAACCTTACGGCCTACCATCATGGCTGCAAGATCATTTTCATTAACATCACTGACTTTGACTGTATCAATATATTTTCCCTGACGGATAATCGTACAATAATCAGCACAGCTTGTAATCTCTTTTAGCTTATGAGTAATCAAAATAACGGATTTTCCGTCGGCTGTCAGATTGGAAATAATCTCCATAAGCTCTGTGATCTCCTGCGGCGTCAGCGATGCAGTCGGCTCATCCAAAATCAGGATGTCTGCACCACGATAGAGAACCTTTAAAATCTCCACACGCTGCTGCATACCAACAGAAATATCTTCAATCTTGGCATCCGGATCTACCTGCATATTGTAGCGCTTTGAAATCTCCTCTACCCTCTTGCGCGCTGTCTTTAGATCTACCGTAAGACCTTTCATCGGCTCCATTCCAAGGATAATGTTTTCTGTGACAGAAAATGGTTGTACAAGCATAAAATGCTGGTGAACCATACCAATTCCAAGTTCAATAGCACGGCTTGGACTGTGAATCACTTCCTCTTTTCCGCCAACAAAAATCTGTCCGGATGTTGGCTGATACAGGCCATAGAGCACATTCATAAGTGTACTCTTTCCAGCTCCATTCTCACCAAGGATTGCATGAACCTCACCCTTGTGAACGAGCAGATTAACATGGTCATTCGCTGTAAAATCGCCAAATTTCTTGACAATTTCACGCATTTCGATGGCTGGCTTCGTCATGTCCATATGACTGATTCTCTCCATCTCTTCCTCCTCCTTCGTCTGTTATAAGCATTTAAAACAATTGTCTATTTCGACTATGTTTTTTCTTTATGTGGTAACAACATCATCAAAGCCACTCTTATAAGCAAGCTCTTCTAGCTGTTCCATATACTCCTTTGACGGACTCTGATAAGTCCTGTACTCTTCCCTGACGCCAAAAGGACGGTATGAGATGAGTTTGTAGCGCACTGGATGAATACTCTGATATGGCCTTAACAATTCTCCAGCTTTAATAATTGTATTTTCAATGTCAAACAGACCTGGTACAATGACGGTACGAATTTCAAAAAGTTTTCCCATCTTTGCTAAAAATACTGCATTCTCAAGCGTGTTCTTGTTTGGCATCGCAGTAACTTTTAAATGATCCTCTTCGCCAAATACCTTAATGTCAAGCATAACACCGTCTGTAACCGCTAACAGATCGTCTTTTCCAGCAAACGGTGTGCTGCCGTTGCTGTCCATCATCGTATTTAAACCAGCTTCTTTGCAAAGCTTAAATAATGATTCGACAAACTTACAATATAGACTGCACTCGCCTCCAGAAACAGTGACGCCGCTGATAAATGGAATCTGCTTTTTGATCTGTTCAAAAGTTTCTTCTGGTGTCAAATTACAGATACGTGGACTGCTTCCAAAACGACATGTTTTGATGCAGGTGTCGCATCCTACACAGCGCTCTGGAAAGAAATGCACCTTGCCATTTTCATTTTGAAGTGCCCCCACAGGACAGACCTGCACACAGGCCATACAGCCTTTGCACATATTTCTTGTCTCTGGGTTATGGCAATAACAGCAATCCCAGTTACAGCCCTGAAAAAATACGGCCGTGCGATTTCCCGGACCATCTACGCTGCTAAATGGAATAATTTTATTGACCGGTGCAGTGATCATTACCGAATCCTTCTTTCCTGAACATGACCATTTTCAGTTGCACCTGTTGCAAGCTGCGTTGTATTTTGCAGCACACTCTCACCCTTTTGATACTTTTCAATCTCGGAACGCTTTGCTAAGTATCCGGTGACGCGAATTACATCGCCGTCGCTCTCATAGAAGGACAGGTAACGAAGATCAGCCTGGAATGCCCCCTTTACGATGTCAAGAACAAACTGTGGATTCTTGTGTACTGTCACGTCTACTGGGAAAATATCGCCGGTACCAGATGGGAAGTACTTGTGGAAGCGGCTGCAATGGCGCAGCTGATCAATCAGCTCCTTCGGCTCCTCACCAATCGGAATTCTCGTTCCAGGAGTGATGTTCTTATCCTGTGCGATGCCGACCTGTGCATGTAAGAGAAAATGACCGCCTGTTGCCTCACAGTATGGATTTACATGTGCGTTATTAAATGCATTGATTGCCTCCATAATCTCAACACCGAGGTCATCTGCCTCCTTGTCGTGACCAAAGCGGCCCTTTTTGCCCTCAAGCTCCATCAGAATATTGACACACTCTGCCATGCCGACCATACCAAACATTGCGGTGAAACGATCTCTGTGGATAAAGCCTTCTTTTGCAAGGAAGTTGCTCTCGAAAAAGCCGCTCTCCTCCACCTCAAAACGAATGCGTTCATCCATATAAAGTGCCATGCGCTCCATTACATATGGAAGCTGATTTTCGAAGAAGTCCTTCTTATCTTTTGCACGCTTTGCGATATTACCAAGAATCAGACGGCACAGCGTATAGGAACCGCCGCCTAATAAAAGACCATTGTAGCAGCTAGCGATGACATAATTTTCACCGAGTTCTTTTTTGAACATCTTATGATTTGCAAAGCTCGGCTTAGCCGTCTTAAGTGCTGTTTTCACACACTCGATACCAAAATCATCTGGTGTGATATCAGTATCATATTTCATCGTAATATTTGGTACTGCATCTAAAAGTTCACGCTCTACCTCTAAGATCAAACGTCCTGCTCTGGTAGCCTTTGGTCCGATGTCCGCATGGGAGAAGGAATCAAGAACGGTGCGGTCGATATGGGTAAAGAACAGCTTAAACAGCTTCTTTGCCTGTGCCTCGTCCACATCATCCATAAATGGCTCAAGCAGCTCATCAATGTTTCCTAAATAAACCGGGTAATTGGTGACACTTGGAACATTCTTATAGAAAATCAGAAGAGAGTTGATTGCCTCGTAGATATCCTTCGGCGGGTCAAGCTGTAAGAACTTGCTTCCTTCTCTCATAAACTTTGCATAGTCCGGGACAATGTATCTCGGTCTTACCGGTGCATGGCCCTCAAACAGATCACAGATACACTGCTTTCCCTCAACCGGCTCAAGAAGCTCTTCGAGTCCGTCTGGAAGATCCAGTACCTCAAGCAAAGAGTCTGCCTGTCCTGCAAGGTTAGTCAGCTTCTGCTCATGTGTCAGCTTACGGCTTGTGATAATATTTAATATTTCTTGTCTTGTGTTTTCCACACGTTCCATTGATATTGGTCTCAAAATGGCACCATCCTTTCTTAAGCTTACTTAAATTGGTACAACACTTTAATACAGCCTGCTTTTGTTGCCGCATTAAAGTGTTGTTCTATTTAAGAGTTTAGTATTAAACGCTACTTTCTCATTTATATTCTATACTGTTTTTTGCTTTTAGTAAAGAGTTTTTCAAGAAAAAAGAACCGTCACTATGTCATGTGACGATTCTTTGCCTTATATTACAGCACCTTAGATAAAAATTCACGTGCACGCTGTGTTTTCGGATTTGCAAAAAATTCCTTAGGATCACCACTCTCTAAAATACGGCCATCATCCATAAAGATAACACGATTTGCAACTTCTCTTGCAAAGCCCATCTCATGAGTGACAACGATCATGGTCATACCTTCTGCAGCAACGCTCTTCATAAGATCAAGTACCTCTCCTACCATCTCTGGATCAAGCGCACTTGTTGGCTCGTCAAATAAAATTACATCCGGATTCATGGCAAGTGCACGCACAATTGCGACACGCTGTTTTTGACCACCAGAAAGTGTTGATGGATACACATCTGCCTTGGATTCAAGACCAATGCGCTTTAAAAGCTCCATTGCCTCATTTTTTACTTCCTCGTGGATCTGCTTTTTGCTCTTTCCTGTTTTTAGCTTTTTTGCTTCTTTACAGCGTACATATTCTGGTGCCAGCATAATATTTTCCAACACTGTCTTATTGTTAAACAAATTAAAATGCTGAAATACCATACCCATATGACGGCGATGAACATTAATATCTACCTTCATATCTGCAATATCAACACCATTAAAAATGATCTTTCCTGATGTTGGATCTTCCATACAATTCAGGCATCGTAAGAATGTACTTTTTCCAGAACCAGAAGGGCCAATAACTGCAACAATATCACCCTTCTCTACTTTAAAGTTAATTCCCTTGAGAACCTCAAGATCATGAAAGTTTTTCTTCAAATCAATTACGTCTATCACTCTTCTTCAGGCTCCTTTCCATTAATTTAATACCAAGGCTGATCAAAAGTACAATCACAATGTAAATAAGTGCCATTACAAGATATGGTACCATAAACTCGTAGCTGTTTGTTCCGATATAGTTGAATGCAACATAAAGATCGGCAGCTCCAACAAAGCTTACAACTGATGTCTCCTTGACAAGTGCGATAAACTCATTTCCAAGTGTCGGCAAAATATTTTTTACAGCCTGTGGGATGACGATTTTGATCATAGTGACCGAAAAACTAAGTCCGACTGCTCTTCCTGCCTCCATTTGTCCCGGATCGACGGACTCAATGCCCGCACGCATCATCTCTGAAATATAAGCTCCGCTGTTTAAGCCAAAGACAAGCATAGATACCTGCACACCTGTCATATGCGCTCCCAAAAGAGGAAGCAGTACATAGTAGCACACCAGAAGCTGCACAACCATTGGCGTTCCGCGAAACAGCCCCACATAAAAGCTACAAAAGCCATTCAATACACGCGGAAGAAGCTTATACTTTGGCATTACTCTTACCGAAGCAATCAATGTTCCAATCAGAACACCAACTAATAGACCTACTACCGCAATCATAACAGTATTCTGAAGGCCCTCAAGCACACGGACATATCCACGCTGCTCCACGAAAATCTCAATAAAACGGTCTATTTTACGACCAAAATCTCCCATCCTGTTACTCCTTACAGTGAATTAATTGCTGCTGTAATGCTAGCTGCTGGTGCTGCGTCAACCATGACATAATCTAAGTTTCCATTCAGAAGATCCTGTACAGCTAAGGAAGCATTTTTATATCCTACAAGTGTCATATCAAATCCTGCAAAGTCAAGATCTGCACTTCCCTCAACATAAAACTGAGCTGTTGTTCCGTTCTGTGCACCAACCTTTGTCTTGCTGTCAAAGGTCTTAAAGATAGCTTCTACATCTTCCTTTGTCTTGCATGCGTCAAACGTCGTATCATCTGCTGCAACAATCAGCTTCTGTGATGCATTATAGTAAGAATCAGTAAATGTTACCTGATCTTTTCTGCTATCAGTAATAGTAAGTCCTGCCATTGCGATATCACACTTTTGCTGTCCAACAGCCAGACATACAGCATCAAAATCCATGTTCTGAATTACAAGCTCTTTGCCTAAATAATCAGCAAGAAGTGCTGCCATCTCCATATCGATACCACAGTAATCTTCACCCTTCATATACTCAAATGGCTCAAAACCTGCATTAGTTGCTACGACTAACTGATCCTTAGACTCATCATATTCTGCAGACTTTACCATAACCGGCTCTCCATCGCCAAAGTAATGATTACAGATCTCATCAAATGTTCCGTCCTCCATGATCTTTGCGATGAACTCATTTGTCTTCTCTAACAGCTCTGGCTGCTCTTTATCTACGCCAAATGCATACTGCTCACTTGTCAGGTCAATATCAATAACGCGGACTTTTGCATTTTCATCTGCCTTTGCTTCTGTTTCCTTAGAAGCTACCTCGCTAGATGCTTCCTCAGAAGCCTTTTCAGAAGAAACTTCCTCAGAAGAAGCCTCTTCTGAAGATACCTTTTCTGTCTCTTTTTCAGTCACAGCCTCGGTCTTCTTCTCGGTTGCTGCCTCTGTTGCCTTTGTTGAAGCTGCTGTAGTAGTTTTCTTATCACTGCTGTTTGAGCCACATCCTGCAAGCATTACTGCTGCTGCCATTGAAACTGCTGTCATTGATGCAAATATTTTTCTCATAATCTATTCTCCTCTTTTTGGCTGTTTATCGTTAATCACGATACCACCCAGCCGTAATTGCACACAGCAACTTATAAGTTACTGTGCAAAAAAGATGGCAGTGACCACGTCACTGCCACCTCGTTATGGCATTATCCACCAATTAGTCCAGCTCGTATACGTCGCCGTACTTTTCCTCGAACTCTTCCTGATTCTTTGGAACTACCAAATCACCAGCAATGATATCCTTCTTTGCATCCTCGATCTTCTCAAGAACATCCTTAGACAGGTTGTCTGTGGTCGGAGCGATATCAACACCGCCTGCTGCCAGGTCGTATGTCTCAACACCACCCTCAAGTGTTCCAAGAATAGTCTTCTTTGTTGCATCGTAGCAAGCGTTATCAACTCTCTTTAAAGCGGAAGTCAGGATAGTCTCAGGTGCCAGTGGGCTCTGGTCAGAGTCAACACCGATTGCCCAGATCTTATTTTCCTTGCATCCATCGATAACACCGATACCAGTACCACCTGCTGCATGGAATACTACATCTGCGCCCTTTGTTACCATGGTATTTACTGCAGTCTTTCCACCACTTGCATCACCGAAGTTGTTTGCATTGTACTGAAGGATAGTTGCATCTGGATTTGCATCAAGAACACCTGCACAGTAACCATAACCGAAGGAGTTCATTGTCTCATTTGCTGCTCCAGTAACGAAGCCTACGATATTGCTCTCGGTTGTATAGCCTGCTGCCAGACCTACTAAGTAGGAAGCCTGCTCCTGCTCAAACATCATACATGTTACATTATCCAGATCTGCATTAGAAGCATCATCAATGATAGCAAACTTCTGATCCGGGTAAAGCTCTGCTGCATCACGAACAGCATCAGCCATCATGTATCCAACACATACAATAAGATCATAATCCTCATCTAAGAAGCTCTCGATATTCGGAACATAATCTGCATCACCCTTAGACTCAATATACTTAACTTCACAGCCGAATGCCTCGCCTGCTCTCTGTAAGCCTTCCCATGCGGACTGGTTGAAGGAACCATCATTTACACCGCCGACATCAGTAACCATACCGATCTTAAATCCAGTTCCATCGATATCTTCCTCAGTCTCTGCTTCGGTCTCTTCCTCTGAAGATGCTTCCTCACTAGATGCTTTCTCTGAAGATGCTTCTTCACTAGATGCTTCCTCTGTCTTAGCCTCGGTTGCCTCTTCACTAGATGCTTCCTCACTAGATGCTTCCTCACTGGATGCTTCCTCTGAAGATGCCTCTTCACTAGATGCTTCCTCACTGGATGCTTCCTCTGAAGATACCTCTTCACTAGATGCTTCCTCACTGGATGCTTCCTCTGAAGATACCTCTTCAATAGATACTTCCTCGTTAGATGCTTCCTCGGTCTTAGCCTCAGTTGCTACTTCGCTGGACTCTTCCTCTGTCTCTGCCTGTGCGGAAACGTCCTCACTGCTTGCCTCTTCAGAAGATGCCTCTTCGCTGGACACTTCCTCGGTCTTTGCCTCGGTTGCTTCCTCGCTAGATGCTTCCTCTGTCTTTGCCTCAGTTGCTGCCTCTGTTTCTTTCTCAGTTGCCGCTTCGGTTTCCTTCTCAGTAGCCTTCTCAGTCTTTGCCTCAGTAGTAGCTACCTCTGTTTTTTTCTCAGTAGTAGCTACCTCTGTCTTCTTCTCAGTTGCTGCTGTAGTTTTCTTTGTGTCAGTCTTGCCACAAGCAGCAAGAGATGCTGCCATAGAACCTGCCATCAAAACGGCAAAAAGTTGTTTCCTTCTCATCGTCGACTCCTCCTTATTAGATGCTGCGTTTTTTGATAACGCTCCGATTCTTGTCCATTGTAACACGTTGCTTTTGTGTCGTCAACAGTCACCTTACGTGTTTTTCTCAAAATTTCTTCTTTTATTTTACATTTGAAAGCAAAAATATTAAACTTGTGTTTGTGCAGACAGATGCTGGCGAATGCGATTCTTAATCATATCCATTGCTACCAGATTCATACCACCCTCTAGCACAATAATATCTGCATTCTTCTTACTCGGCTCTACAAATTCCTCGTGCATTGGCTTTACCGTATTCATATACTGTGAAATCACAGACTCTAATGAACGCGCACGCTCAATTACATCACGCTGGATTCTTCTGATAATACGAATATCAGCATCTGTATCAACGAAAATCTTAATATCCATTTCCTTGCACAGCTCTTTGTTTTCAAAAATCAGGATTCCCTCAACAATAATCACATTTGTCGGGTAAATCACCTGAAAATTACGGCTTCTGTTGTGAACTGTGTAATCATAAATCGGACAGTTGATTGGCTCACCTTTTTTTAACTGACGCAGATGCTGCAGCATAAGATCGGTGTCAAATGCATTCGGATGATCATAATTTAAATGTGTTCTTTCCTCATACGTCATTTCATCGTGCGCCTTATAATAATCATCATGCTTAAGCACAGTAATCTGATCGCCAAAGTGATTTACAAGCTGTTTTGTAAGTGTCGACTTTCCGCTGCCTGTTCCTCCCGCAATTCCGATTACCAGGATATTGTTATTACTCATTTGCTTTATCCTTTCTTATTATGTCTCTTAGTGCCTCCACTGCTGTTGTAATTGCAAGCTCCGTGTCGTGAACAACTGGATTTTCCATGTTCAGTTTTGCGCGCTCCTGATTTGCCACAACCAAAAAGATAGATCCAACGCGCACACGAAGATAATTTCCAACAACAAATAATGCCGCTGACTCCATCTCTGATGCAAGGCATCCTAAGCGTTTCCATGCTTCCCACTTATTTAAAAGCTCATAGCTGACAGGCTTTGTCTCTGGCTCATGCTGTCCATAAAATGCATCCTTACACTGAACAACACCAACATGATACGGATATTTTCCCTTTTCTGCTGCCTGCACAAGCGCCTGAACCATATGAAAGTCAGCAACTGCCGGATATTCAATTGGTGCATATTCACGGCTTGTCCCTTCCATACGAATTGCACCTGTTGCAATCACTAAATCACCGCTTTTTACAGGAATCTGCATACCTCCACATGTTCCGACACGAATAAATGTATCGGCACCAATCTTTACAAGCTCCTCCATTGCAATTGATGCAGAAGCACCGCCGATACCAGTTGACGTTACACTAACTTTCTCTCCTTCAAGATATCCTGTGTATGTCACATATTCACGGCTATCCGCCATCTTCACTGGATTGTCAAAATGAGCTGCAATCTTTTCACAACGCTTCGGATCTCCTGGAAGAAGCACATAGTGGCCTACATCACCTTTACCTAGCTGAATATGATACTGCAATTCTGGTCTTTCTGAATAATTTACCATACTTTTCCCCTTTCGCCTTATATTTATTCTTATATTTTTGATCTTGTTGATAGTATATCATCTAAAGCGTCTGAAAACAAGTACGATTCCTTATTACTTTTTAAGAAATAATGCGACTGTCTCAATTCCTCCAGTAGCCGGGAACATATCAACGGCTCTTGCTTTTACCATACGATAGCCCGCTGCTTCTAATACTTCTCTGTCACGCACAAGACTTGTGGGCTTGCAGGAAACATAAACAATTGTTGGTACATCAAATGCGATAATCTTAGGAAGCGCCTTTGGATGAATACCATCTCTTGGCGGATCAAGCACTATCAGATCTGGCTTCTCAGTCAAATCATCAACAACCTTTAACACATCACCTGCTATAAAGCTGCAGTTATCAAGTCCATTTAATTTGGCATTGACACGCGCTGCCTCTACTGCTTCCTCAACAATCTCCACGCCAGTCACATGCTTTGCCACAGGTGCTAAAATCTGGGCAATTGTGCCAGTTCCGCTGTAGAGATCAAAGATTACCTTCTGATTTGTTTCTCCAATATAATCTCTTACTGTCTGATATAAAAGCTCGGCACCTCTTGAATTTGTCTGGAAAAACGAAAACAATGTAACACAAAATGAAAGTCCCAGTAACTTTTCAGTAATCCAATCTTTGCCGTATAAAACTTCTGTATGATCGCTTTGCACTACATCTGCAAGTGAATCATTAGTAATATGTAAAACACCTGCAAGGCTGCCTTCTAATGGCAGCGCCTTTAATTTTTCTGTCAATTCTGCAAGCTGCATAGTAGACGCATCTGCCTGTGAAGAAGCAACTACGGCGACTAAAAGTTCTCCCGTTGCAGCGCTGGAGCGAAGCAGCAAATGACGAAGAACACCTTCATGGCGCATTCTATGATAAAATGGAATATTCAGCTTTGAAAAATGGTCAAGCACTGCCATTGCAGCCATACGCATATCAGGTGTCATAATCTGACATGTTTCAATACCCGCAATATCATAAAAGCTGCCTCTTTGATGCATACCAAGTGCAAGAGGACCTCCCATATAAGAATCACCAAATGTCAGCTCTACCTTATTGCGGTATCCGCTTACAACAGGACTAGACACTATTCCTTCAAATGTATAATCGGTGCCGCCATTATCAAGCATTTTCTTAATCTGTGCTTCTTTAATTGCCAGCTGCTTTTCGTATGGAAGCGTCTGATACAGACATCCACCGCATTTTCCTGCCCACTCACAAAGACAGGCAGTCTCATCAGCTGACTTTTCTAATATCTCAAGCAAAATGCCTTCTATTTTTTCTTTTCTCTTTTTCTTTACACGAAAACGTAATTTTTGACCTGGGATGCCATATTTTACCTGTGCAGTTTCCCCTTCATCTGTCACGACAATCGCTTTGTCTGGAAAAAGGACCTCCTGCACGCGGCCCTCATAAATCTCGCCTTTTTTCATACACATCTCCTTTTCTTGAACTAAAATCCCCGCCGTTTTGCGGCGGGGATATCATTTTTATTTACTTACCTATTGATGTCAGATCAGTCTTCATCCTCATCATCAGACTCTTCATCCTCAGATTTTTCCTCAGCCTCATCAGATTCCTCTTCTTTAGCCTCGTCTTCTTTCTCCTCTTCTTCGTCATCATCATCGAAGAAATCGTCGTCAAAGTCATCATCAAAATCATCATCCAGATCATCTAAATAATCCGGCTTCAGATAACGGTACAGTGCATATGCTGCACCTGCAATTGCTGCAATTACAGCGATTGCTGCAATCACATAACAAAATTTGCACTTTTTCTCATTCTCTTCCTTAGACTTGAGAACCTCATGAACCTTTACTGCCTGCAGCAGATCATCAAACTTTGCCATAAAACCCATCCTTTCTTTTTTCTAAAGATCAATCTTAGAATAGTATACCATATGATCTGTAAAATTACTAGCTTTATCTTTGTCGTTTTAGATAAATTTTATTAAATCTTTTTAAGTTTTGCAAATCCTGCAAACAATTTTTTTACGCCTGCTGTATCAAACTCAACTGTTACCTGATAATCTTTTTTCATATCTTCGACTGCAAGCACTGTTCCCTTTCCAAATTTGATATGGGAAACTCTATCGCCTTCTTTGTAGTCAAGACTATCTGGCTTTGGACTTGAGAATGCTTTTGCATACTTTAAATCAAAGACATTATCATAGTTTGTCTTTTTTGCCGTTTGACTTCCCTGTGATGCACTAAATGAGCTGCCTGATGACATAGAAGATGAACCGCCAAACAAACTGCCTGACAGTGAGTTTGCAGTCATAGATGGTCCTTTCTTAAAAAGACCTCCGAATGTCTCTTCCTTCCAGTCAAGCTTTTCCTGCGGCAGTTCTTTAACAAAACGCGAAATTGCACTGTATTGAATATTTCCATGAACCATACGCTGCTTTGCTGCTGTCAGCGTCAGCTGCTGCATTGCTCTTGTAATACCCACATAGCAAAGTCTTCGTTCTTCCTCGATATCTCCCGGATCACCGCTGTTCATTGACATGTAGCTTGGGAAAAGTCCTTCTTCCATACCTGTCATATAGACAACTGGAAACTCGAGTCCCTTTGCACTATGCAGTGTCATTAATGTTAAACTGTCTGCCTCACTGTCCATGTTGTCAATATCTGCTACAAGCGCTACCTCCTCCAAAAAGTCAGTAAGCGCTGCTTCATCATGATTTGCATAATAGTCAGCTGCTTTATTCTGAAATTCATCAAGATTTTCCTGTTTTGCCTGTGCCTTATCTTCCTCAAGCTTTTCTAACTCTTCTAAGTAGCCAGTCTGCTCTAAGATGCTTTCGATCAGCTCTGCTGCATCTAGCTCCTTTGCAAGCGCACGAAATACCATGATCTGATTGACAAAGCCTTTTATCTTATCAGCTGCCTTTCCAATTCCTGGAATCTGTTCTGCCTGCTCCATTGCCTGAAATAGCCGCATTCCATGCTCAGAAGCATAGACAGCCAGCTTATTTAACGTCACTTGCCCAATTCCACGCTTTGGCACATTGACAATTCTTGTAACAGACAGATCATCACGTCCGCTGTCAATTGTCTTTAAATAGGCTAAAATATCCTTGATTTCCTGTCTCTGGTAGAAATTCACACCACCGACAAGACGATACGGTACACTCTTTTTAATACATTTCTCTTCAAATGCGCGTGACTGTGCATTTGTACGGTAAAGAATTGCACAGTCCTGATACTGATGCTTTCCCATATGAACTGATGTCTGTATCTTGTCAATTACATCTTCTGCCTCACCATAAGCAGTCTCGTAGTGAATAAAGGAAACCTCTTTTCCTTCTCCATTTTCACTCCAAAGATGTTTTTCCTTTCGATGTGCATTATTTGCAATTACTGAGTTTGCGGCTTCAAGAATATTATTTGTGGAACGATAATTTTGCTCAAGCTTGACAACCTTTGCACCTGGAAAAGTCTCCTCAAAGCTTAAAATATTTGTAATATCTGCACCTCTAAATTTATAGATAGACTGATCGTCATCTCCAACCACACACAAATTATGATATTTTCCAGAAAGCAGGCGAATCAGCTCGAACTGAACTGAATTAGTGTCCTGATACTCATCAACCATAATGTAGCGCAGACGTTCCTGATAAGCTTCTAAAATATCTCTATTTTCGCGTAGCAGACGAACTGTCAAAAGAAGCAAATCATCAAAATCAACTGCGTTATTATCAATTAATGTTTTCTGGTATGCTTTATAGATTTTTGCCTCCTGGCACATGCGAAAATCTCCGCCAGCCTGTGTTTCAAAATCCTGTGGCTCAATCATTTCATTTTTGGCCGCTGAAATTACACCAAGCAGCGGTCCTTCCCTATATTGCTTAGGATCAAGGTCAAGCTCTTTAACTGCCTTTCGGATTACACTCTTTTGGTCGTCTGTATCGTAAATCGTAAAGTGATTATCATATCCAAGACGGTCTATATATCTTCGCAGAATGCGCACACAAGAGCTGTGGAATGTCGCTACCCATATGCTCTCTGCCCCGAACTCAACCAGGCGGTCGACACGATCCCGCATCTCCTGCGCTGCCTTATTTGTAAAGGTAATTGCCATGATATTCCATGGATTTACTCCCTTTTCCTCAATCAAATATGCAATACGGTGCGTCAGCACACGCGTTTTTCCTGAGCCTGCTCCTGCAAGTATCAAAAGCGGCCCCTCAGTGCAGCTGGCCGCCTCTTTTTGAACTGGATTTAATGACTGTAAAATATCGGACACGTTTTTCCTCCATAAAAATGGAAGAAAGACTGTACGCACAGTCTCCCTCCATTATCTTTTTTATATTTTTGTAATTATGCAAGCTTTGTACCGCAGTTTGAGCAGAATCTTGCACCATTTGTCGGTGTTCCACAGTTCGGACAGAACTTCGGCACAGTACCATTTGAAGATGGAACTGCCTGATTTTGCTGTGCATTATTCTGCATATTGCCGTTCATCATCTGGCCCATCATCTGACCCATTGCCATACCCATCTGCATACCAGCCATATTGCCTGCCATGCTGCCGGCTGCTGTGTTTGGCTGTGTAAGCGCATCTGCCATCTGCATCTGTGTATATGTATTTACATTTCCGATCATGGACTGAGCTGCCGCCTTCTGCTGCATCTTAGCAACCTCCTCCGGATAGGAAACGCTCTGAATCGTAAAGCTTGTAATAGCAATTCCGATCTTTACCATCTCCATATCAAGATCTGATGCAATACCCTTGCCGATGTCGTATGCATTTGCCTGAAGGTTAAACATATCCTTTCCTTCTTTTGAAATCCACTTCATCATCAGCATATCAAGCATAGACATTACACGTTCCTTGATATCCTCTACGTTAAACTCTGACTTAATGCCGGCAATTTTGTCGATTAAAACCTGCTCATCAGAAACCTTGAAGCTAAATGTACCAAATGCACGGATTGGCATACCGCCAGGCAAGCCCTGAACTGGCAGATTAATCGCATTTTTTGTGCCCCATTTTACTGTAAATTCCTTTGTATTGATAAACAGCACCTCTGCACGCAGCGGTGTGTTAAATCCAAATGTAAAACTTTTCAGTGTAGATAAAAATGGAATAATATCGGAAGAAATATCAAAGTTTCCCTCTTCACGGAAAATACCCTCGATTCTTCCATTATACATAAAGATCGCGTCCTGTCCCGGACGAATAATCAGACGGCTCCCCTTCTTGATCTCGCTGCTTGGAAACTTCCAGAAAATAATATCATCCGAGTATTCTTTCCACTCTACAACACTGGAGAATTGTCCACCAAATAATCCCATACTCGTCAACCTTCCTTATTTTTGTAGTTAATTAAGTTTTGCCTTCAGTGCCGCTAATTCATCATCAATATCAGATGTACCTGCCACATCATCAAGATCATACTTACGTGCCAAATCATCTACATTTGTATCTGCAGACTCATTTAACTGTGCCATAGCATTTGCAGTATCGAGCATCTTATTTGCCTTTTCCTCCATACGATCAAATGCTGACATATTGTTTGACACACCCCTTAATGATGATCCGACCTGATTTACACGCTCCTGAGCCTTCGCAACAGCTACCTTCGCCTTGATAGTTTCCTTGCGTGCTCTTAAATCTGAAATATCATTTACAAGCTTATCATGCATCTGACGCATTTTCTGTGCGTTTGCTGCTGCTGTGTCATATGTAAGCTTTAAGCCCTCAAGCTTAGACTGTGCTGTCTTCTTTGACTGTAAAAATACTCTTGCATCATTGTCGTTTCCTGCTGCAACAGCCTTTTCTGCATACTTCTGATACTTCTCAACTTCTGCAAGTGCCTCGTCATAAGCTCTCTTTGCACGCGCTTCTTCAGCCATTACTGACGCTGTTTCTGCCTTTACCTTGCCTAAATCGTCCTCAAGGTTTCTCATGTACTGATCAATCATTTTTTCCGGATTCTCAGCCTTATCAAGCATAGCATTGATGTTAGCTGACATAATATCTTTAAATCTCTGAATTACTCCCATAGTCGTTTCCTCCTTTAAAAAAACCTATGTTTGTTAACTTGTTAACTTTATTATATCGTATCTTTATGTGTTTGTCACTAGGATTTTGAAAATTTCTCTTGCTATCTGGTTTTGAAAACGATATAATGTAGTTATTACAGTTCACGCATCCAGTTAGACGTTTTGCAACGACGCACGGAACGTGCGGTTTTGTGAATGGGCGTCCCGTGAACGTCAACATTGCTACACAATATTTAGGAGGCTTTAAATGACTAACGATGAGCTTTTTTCACAGCTGCTTGATAAAATCAGCTCTTTTGACTATATACACGCTGATCAGATTCCGAACATTGACCTTTACATGGATCAGGTGACAACCTTTATGGATACACATCTTGGTGCTACAAGGCGCTATGATGAGGATAAGGTTTTAACAAAAACTATGATCAATAATTACGCCAAAAACAACCTGCTTCCTTCTCCGGTCAGAAAAAAATACACAGAAAATCATATCCTACAGTTGATTCTTATTTACTATATGAAAAGTTTTCTGTCAATCAGCGATATTGAAACTATGCTAAAGCCATTGACACAGCATTTCTGGGATGAAAACAGTTCTCCTAATTTTGCCGAAATTTATAGTAAGATTTTTTCATACGCAGATAATGGCATCAAACCGCTTGCAGACGATCTTCGCCATAAATTTGAGACTTCAAAGGAAACTTTTTCCTGCGATGATGATGAGAAAGATTCTTACCTGCAGCTATTTACGTTTCTGTGCATGACGATTTATGATATATACATGAAAAAACAGGTTGTAACAGGTGTCATTGATGAATTAAAAAGACGTCAGGATGCCTCTGATGAACGAGCAAAAGCTGCTGAAAAAGAAAAACGTGAAGAACGAAAGCGCAAATAAAAAAGAGCTACCGGCATACATTCTAGTATGTCAGTAGCTCTTTTATTATATCTTGATTATTCAGCGTCTGGCTTTTCAGCCTCTACGATTGCACTCTTCTGCATCGGGATACGGCAGTTTTTATTGTTTCCAAACTCTACGATTACTGTATCATCTGTAATATCGATAACAGTTCCGTAAAAACCGGAAGTTGTCAAAACGATATCGCCAACTTCAAGTGCAGATAACATCTGAGACTGCTTCTTCTGCTCCTTCTTCTGAGGACGAATTGCAACAAAATACATAACACCGATGATGATTACCATATAGCCAACGATCATAATCAGGCTGGTTGCTCCATTTGCGCCAGTTGCGGCACCGTCTGCTGTTGTCGCACATCCTGTCATAGAAAACAGTGCGGTCATAACTGCCGCTGCAGCTGCTAACTTCTTCTTCATAGTTTCCTCTCATTTCCGCTGCATATGCAGCTTGTAATTTCGTATTCGAATCTAAAATTCTAAGGCAATGCCCCGAGGTGAATATGACTTAGTCCTGTGGACCGGCAGCCATAGATTCGAGCATATTCTTTTTATACTCCGCAAAGCATCCATTGTCAATGCTTTCACGAATTTCAGTCATTAAATTATTATAAAAATACAAATTGTGAAGAACGCACAGACGCATGCCAAGCATTTCCTTTGCTTTTAGCAGATGACGAATATACGCTCTGCTATAAGCACGGCATGCCGGACACTGACAGCCTTCCTCGATTGGTCTTGAATCAAGCTCATAGCGGGCATTAAACAGATTAAGCTTGCCATGCTTTGTATAAACATGACCATGACGGCCGTTTCTGCTTGGATATACACAGTCGAAGAAATCAATTCCGCGGTCAACACCCTCAAGTATATTTGCCGGAGTTCCAACACCCATTAAATAAGTTGGCTTATTCTTTGGCAAATATGGTACCACTGCATCTAAAATGCGATACATTTCCTCATGGCTTTCTCCAACTGCAAGTCCGCCGACTGCATAACCATCAAGATCCATCTCGCTTATGCGTTTTGCATGCTCAATACGGATATCCTCATAAACACCGCCTTGGTTAATTCCAAACAACAGCTGATGCGGATTTATTGTATCCTCAAGTGAATTTAAACGTGCCATCTCTGTCTTACAGCGTGCAAGCCATCTTGTGGTACGCTCTACGCTGTTTTGGATATAGCTGCGGTCTGCCACAGAAGACGGACACTCATCAAATGCCATTGCAATAGTAGAACCAAGATTAGACTGAATCTGCATACTCTCCTCTGGCCCCATAAAAATACGATGGCCATCGATATGAGACTGGAAGTAAACTCCTTCTTCCTTAATCTTTCTCATTCCGGCAAGAGAAAATACCTGAAAACCGCCGGAATCTGTCAGAATCGGGCGGTCCCAATTCATAAATTTATGCAAACCGCCAAACTGCTTGATCAGCTTATCTCCCGTTCTTACATGAAGATGATACGTATTGGACAGCTCTACCTGTGTATGGATTTCCTTTAAATCCATTGTTGATACAGCACCTTTAATTGCGGCAACTGTACCAACATTCATAAATACAGGTGTCTGAATTTCTCCATGAACGGTAGAGACACGGGCTCTTTTAGCCCGTCCCTCTGTTTTTAAAATTTCATATTCCATTATTACTTACCTTATTTAGAAGCCTTCTTTGCCTTACGCTTGTCAAGAGCGTTCTTTAAATCATACCACAGGCAGCCTGCGATGCATACAGAAGAATAGCATCCGCAGATAACACCTACGATAAGCGGCAGTGCAAACTCCTTGATGGATGTTACACCAAGAATATAAAGAACTACTACCATGATAAGAGTTGTCAAAGAGGTATTGATGCTTCGTGACAATGTCTGTGTAACAGAAACATTGACAACTTCTGCCAAATTCTTGTTAGTGTGCAAATTCTCACGGATACGGTCAAATACAACAATTGTCGCATTGATAGAATATCCAACGAGAGTCAGCATACAAGCAATAAACGTATTTCCTACAGTCCAGCGAAGCACTGCATAAAATGCCAGTAAAACAAAGACATCGTGAAGAAGCGGAAGAACAGAGCTTGCACCAAAGCTAAACTCCTTGAAACGAATCCATACGTAAATTAACATAAAGATTGCTGCAATAATGACAGACAAAATTGCAGAACGCTTCATCTCACTGCTGACTGCAGCACTGATATTTTCAGTCTGAATGGTACTCTCATCTACTCCAAAGGTCTCTGACAGCTTACTGTAAAGTGCATCTCTTTCATCTACAGTAAGTGTTCTTGTCTTAATGATAACCTCGTTGCTTCCTGTTACAGGTGTCATCTGGATATCATTGTCACCTGTTACCTCGCTTACAACTGGCTGTACATCACTTTCGAGTTTCTCAACACTGTAATTCTCATTAAAGGTTACGCTAGTGGAAGCACCGCCAATAAAATCAAGACTGTAGTTGAAGATATGACCCTTTACACCACTGACTACCATCGCAACAATACCGATTGCAATAACAATACCTGATGCGCTGTAGAACAGCTTTCTTTTTCCAATAAAGTTAAATGTTTTTGTGTAAACAGTCTTTCCATACAGCTTTTCATCCTGCAGACCAACTGCATAAAAGCTCTTCAAGATATTCTTTGTAATTACAAGTGCTGTAAACATGGATACAACTATACCAAGAGCCAATGTCTGAGCAAAGCCCTTTACTGTACCAGAACCGATAAAATACAAAACACCTGCTGCGATCAATGTAGTAACATTTCCATCGATGATTGCAGAAAATGCCTTAGCAAATCCTGCATCAATTGCTGTACGAACACTCTTTCCAGCTCCGATCTCCTCACGGATACGTGCGAAGATAATACAGTTTGCATCTACAGCCATACCAATACCAAGAATAATACCGGCAATACCTGGAAGTGTCAGTGTAATTTCCTCGTTAAACGCACTTAACAGAACAATTACAAACGCAGTATACATAACAAGCGCGATAGATGCTGCCAAACCTGGAATACGATAGTAGATAATCATGAAAGCAAATACTAAGATCAGACCGATCACACCTGCCATAAGGCTTGTACGAACTGCATCCTGTCCTAATTTTGCACCAACTACCTGAGAACGCATCTCCTGCAGCTGAACAGGCAGTGCTCCGATACGAATATTGGAAGCAAGTGTCTGTGCTGCCTCAAGATCACCCATACCAGTGATGGAGCATGTATCAGACGCAATATGCTCATTTACAGTCGGGGCACTTAACACCTCGCCGTTATACATAATGTAAATTCTGCCCTTTTTAGGTGCTAACTCCTCTGTTGCCTTTGAGAATGCCTCGACACCATCAGATGTCAGCGTCAGATTTACAACATACTCTCTTGCATTTGTTGTTGCATTGCTTCTTGCACCGGCCTGTGCGTCCTTAATCTGATTTCCGTCCATGACCTTGGTTCCCTCTGGATCACTTGAATCCGTACAGAAAATCAAGGTACCTGGTTTTCCAAGCTCCTGCAAAACTGCATTTGCATCTGTTGCACCTGGAATGTCTACCGTAATACGGTCAGATCCCTCAAAATAAACCTGTGCTTCAGTTGAATAATCCTGCACACGTTTTTCAAGCTTTGCCTTCGTGTCGGACATATCCTGGCTGTTTACATCGCCTACTGCCTCATAGGTGATGCTGACACCGCCTCTAAGGTCAAGACCAAGGCTGATGTCGTTTAAACTTCCTGAACGATCACTTCCAAGGCCGCTGACGGCTGTGTATACGACAAATGCGATGACTGCCAAAAGCACAACCAGACGGATAATCCCTTTTTTCTTGCTCATCTTTCTATCTCCTTCTCTATTCGGAGGCTGTCTAAGATAGTCTCCTTTTTCATACAGATCTAAGATCCGTACTAATTCATGTTAACACACGTGGGAGATTTCACCGGCAACATCAGCAGATGCCCCTGTCTCTTCTTCCATGTCAGCAAGTGCTGCCTTAATCATGATGGCACACTCGATACGCTTCTGCTGCATCTTACATCCAACATCGTAGGAACCTGTGATAGAACCTGTGAAGTTGTATGCATTTGCATTACAGCCGCCGCTGCAATAATACTTCGCGAAGCAATTCTGACAGGCTGGCTTTGCATATACATTGCACTGTTTAAATTCATCGCATATATCCTGCTTTACAATACCATCATAAACATTTCCAAGTAAAAACTCTTCCTGTCCAACAAACTGATGGCACGGATAGAAATCACCCCACGGGGTGACAGCCAGATATTCTGTTCCAGAGCCACAGCCTGACAAACGCTTTGCCACGCATGGACTCTGTGTCAAATCAATATTAAAGTGGAAGAAATTAAATCCTTTTCCAGCTTTTCGATATTCCAAATAAGCATCAGCAAGCTTATCATATTCTTCAAGGATACGCGGCAGATCTTCTTCACGGATTGCATAATCATCCTCTGGTGATGCAACAACCGGCTCCATAGACATCTGCTTAAAACCAAGATCAGCATAATGAAGCACATCCTTTGAAAAATCAAGATTATTTCTTGTAAATGTTCCTCTAACATAATAATTTGTCTGATTGCGGCTTTCTGCAAACTTCTGGAATTTTGGAACGATTAAATCATAGCTTCCCTTTCCGTTTCTAAAAGGACGCATTTTATCATTTACTTCTTTTCTTCCATCAAGACTAAGCACCACATTGCTCATCTCTTTATTACAAAATTCCATTACTTCATCGTTTAAAAGCACACCGTTTGTGGTCAGTGTAAAACGAAACAGCTTATTATGCTCTTTTTCAAGAGATCTTCCATATTTTACAAGCTCTTTTACGACATCCCAGTTCATAAGAGGCTCACCACCAAAGAAATCGACCTCAAGATTTCTGCGGTTTCCAGAGTTTGCAACTAAAAAGTCGAGTGCCTTCTTGCCGACCTCAAGGCTCATAAGTGCACGACGTCCGTGATACTCACCTTCCTCAGCAAAGCAATACTTGCAGGCAAGATTACAATCATGGGCAATATGCAGGCAAAGTGCCTTCACTACCGTTTTTCTCTTTTTGAAGTCTGTCATATACTTCTGATAAATATCTTCTGTATACAGCATTCCCTCATTCTTTAAACGGGTGATCTCTTCGTAGGCCGCCTCAAGCTCTTCTCTTGGGTAACTGTCAAGAGAAGCAAAAATGGCTTCCTTGTCTTCCTGCTTCTCATATACAGGAATCATATCATATACCACGTCATCTACTACATGTACAGCGCTGGAGTTTACGTCCATAACAATGTTGTAGCCATGGCTCTTATATTGATGTATCACTACTATTCAACCTTTCTTATCTTTATCCTTCTTCATAAAAATGATGTTGGGGTCAAAAGGTATTTTGCCCCCAACTGATATCCACGAATTGCTCCGTTGCTATGCAACTTTCGCAATTCTAAAAACATTCGGATTCGCTGATTTTCCTTGAAAATCGCTGCATCCTCATGTTTTTGCGGGTCCCAAGCTCAAAAACCTAATCGTGCAAGCACGAACGGCTTTTGGAGCTTTTGACCCTGGTATCATAAAAATGCATACAATGGAAAACCGAGGAGTTTCCTCCCCGGCTTTCCATCAACCAAGTCCAGAAAAATTACTTGTTGTTTTCGCAGCTCTGATTTCCTACTGTACAGGAAGTCTTACATGCGGACTGGCAAGAAGTCTGGCACTCGCCACAGCCACCCTTTGCCATGGTGTTCTGCAAAGTCTTGCTTGTTAAGGTCTTAGTTTCCTTCATATCTTCATCCTCCTATCTCGAATATCTGATAATTCACAGTGAAGTATAACATAAATGTGGAGAAACTGCAAGTAAAAACTATTCTTCATTCTTACTATCTATATACGCCCAGATCTCCTCGCGTCCCTGCTTAGTCTCAGCAGAAAACGGGATTAATACCTCACTTGATTTCATTCCAAGTGTACTTCGTATCTCTTTTACTCTTGCTGAAAGCTGACTTCTCTTAATCTTATCGAGCTTTGTTGCAATGACAACTGGTGAAAAGCCTGAGTTAACCATCCAGTCAAACATCTGGCAGTCGTTTGCGGACGGCTTGTGACGAATATCTACGAGCAAAAATACTCCCTTTAACGGCTTTGAGGTGTGCAGATAGCTCTCTATCATTTTTCCCCACTTTTCCTTTGTTTCCATTGAAACCTTTGCAAAGCCGTATCCTGGCAGGTCAACAAAATAAACACTTTTTTCCTGCGCATAGGAAGCGTCAAGGCCTTGTGCTTCTATCTCTTTTTGAGACTTCTCGCGATACTCGACCTTATAATAATTAATCGTCTGTGTCTTTCCCGGCTCTGCTGATGTACGCGCATATGCCTTACGGCTGATCAGACCGTTAATCAAAGAAGACTTTCCTACATTTGATTTTCCCGCAAATGCAAATTCTGAAAATTCATTTTCTGGAAGCTTGCTCGTTATACCGCAGACTGTCTCCAGATTGACTGATTTGATAATCATGCCTCAAAAACCTCCTTTATAACTTCGCGCATATGCGTTACAAAGCGCACACACAGCCCTGTTGTTACTTCATCTGTCAACTCCTCATAATCTGCACGGTTATCAGCCGGCACAAATACAAGCGTTGCACCTGCTGCCTTCGCCGCGAGAAGTTTTTCCTTTAAGCCACCAATCGCAAGTACACGACCACGAAGCGTAATCTCACCAGTCATTGCTACATCCGGCCGCACTGCACGGTTTGTTACTGCAGAAAGAATTGCCGTTGCCATCGTAATTCCGGCACTCGGACCATCCTTTGGCACTGCACCCTCTGGAATATGAATATGTATGTCATGTGTTTCAAACCAATCACTTTCAATACCATACTCACCTGCCACACTCTGTACACAACTAAGTGCTGCCTGCGCTGACTCCTTCATGACATCACCAAGCTTTCCTGTCAGCTTCATCTGACCCTTACCCGGTGTTACATTTACTTCAACTTCAAGAGTTACACCACCTACACTTGTCCATGCCAAACCTCTGACAATTCCTGGCTCGCCCTTTGCTGCTATTTCTTCTTTGCGGAAGCGCTCTCTGCCTAAATAATCTGATAAATTGTCTGGTGTGACTTCAATTTGTTCGCAGTTTTCCTCAAGATATTTTAGAGCAGCCTTGCGGCAAATAATAGCAAGCTGTCTTTCAAGTCCACGAACACCCGCCTCTTTTGTATATCCGCTTATCACCTTTTCAAGTGCACTCTGATCCACTCTTAATAGACCTTCTGGCAGCGCTGCCTCTTCAATCTGCTTTGGAAGCAGAAAACGACTGGCAATCTGATATTTTTCTTTTTCAGTATAGCTGCTGACCTCTATGATCTCCATACGATCAAGTAATGGCTGCGGAACTGTCTGTAAATTATTTGCTGTTGCGACAAATAATACATTGGAAAGATCAAGCGGTACCTCAAGATAGTGATCTGTAAATGTTGCGTTCTGTTCTGGGTCAAGTACCTCTAACATAGCAGATGATACATCTCCATGCAAACTGTCGCTTCCCATTTTATCAAGCTCATCAAGAAGCATTAAAGGATTTATAACACCTGCCTTTTTGATGGCCTGCGCAATACGCCCCGGCATCGCCGCGACATATGTTCGTCTATGACCGCGAATCTCAGCCTCATCATGCACACCACCAAGGCTGATGCGCACATACTTACGATTTAATGCAGAAGCAATGGAGCGGGCAATTGATGTTTTTCCAGTTCCAGGCGGTCCTACAAGGCAAAGAATACGACCGCCTTTTCGCGGCTGTGTTTTTTCCTGCTCTTTATCAGCTTCCTGCGCATTCATTTGCAGCTGTCTGACAGCAAGAAATTCTAACACCTGCTCCTTTACCTTTTCAAGACCATAATGATCCTTATCAAGTTCCTCTCTTGCTGCACGTATCAAGATATGCTCTTTGGTGCGCTCCTCCCATGGCATCTCAAGCAATGTCTCAATATAATTCTGACTAACCTTGCTTTCTGGACCATCCATCGGATTGCTGCGCAGACGCTTAATTTCTTTTTCAAGCTGTTTTTTTACTTCTTCTGGTGCTTTAAGCTCTTTTAGCTGTTTTTCGTAGCGGTCTGCCGCAGATTCTGCTCCCTCACCAAGTTCCTTTCGAATAAGGCGCATTTGTTCACGCAAAATATAGTCACGCTGCTGCTTATCAAGCGCATTTTTCACCTTGCTCTGGTATTCTGCGCGAAATCGCTCTACAAGCGTTTCGTTGCTTAGCCACTCCAAAATAAATTCGTAGCGTTTTTCCTCATCCGGATATGCGGCCAAATATTTCTGACGTTCCTGCTGCTTCATAGGCAAATTGCATGCGATAAGTGCACAAAAGCCTCCGATATCCATGTGCTGCAGCAGCAAATTGGCCAGTTCCCTGCTGGCCTTTGGCTGAACACGGCAGTATTGTTCAATCAGATCCTTGAGTACACGAATTTTAGCCTCTTTCTCAATTTCTTTTTCCTGATCCTCTTTGTCTAAATCATCTGCCAGTATTTCTTGTTCATCGCTTTTTTCTGACTCAAAAACAGTCACCCTTGCAATCAAATTTGGCACATATTCCTCAATTGATTCTAGCTTTGCCGACTGCAGACCTGTGACCAGCACACGGAAGCTGTCTTCGGGCCCCTTAATAATTTGTTTTACCTGCGCAATAACACCAAATTGCTCTAGCTGCTCCTGCCCCGGATTTTCCACACTCGGATCCTTCTGTGCAACCAGAAATACATTCTGATTTGTCTTCTGTGCATTGGTCGCCGCTGCAATCGACATCGGCCTGTTCATATCCAGATAAATCCTCATACGCGGCAATACGGTGATTCCACGCAGAGCGATTGTAATTAATGTATTTTGCACTTTTTTTCTCCCTTATAAAAATAGAAAGGGGGAGACTGTCAGGCAGTCTCCCCGGATTTATTCAGGAATCTGCGGGCTCTTTCTTCCCGCTTTACAACCTCAATATCGCGGCGCACGATCTGCGGCTTTTCTGTTCCCTCTACTGTCTGCTCAGTAATGATACATTCTCCTACTGTATCATCAGAAGGCAACTCGTACATGGTATCCATCATGACGGACTCCAGAATTGCTCGTAAGCCTCTTGCACCGGTCTTTCTTTCCTGTGCCTTCTTCGCAACCGCTTTGACTGCATCTTCTGTAAAGGTGAGCTTTACACCGTCAATATCAAACAGCTTCGTGTACTGCTTTGTAATCGCATTCTTCGGCTCTGTAAGAATCTTTACAAGAGCTGCCTCGTCAAGCTGCTCAAGCGATACCATAACAGGAAGACGTCCGATAAACTCTGGTATAAGTCCAAACTTTACCAAATCTTCTGGAAGCACCTGCGCAAACAATTCACTGATGCTGCGCTCATCCTTTCCAATAATCTCAGCGCCAAATCCAATTGATCCACTTCCAAGACGGCTCTCTACAATCTTTTCAAGACCGTCAAATGCACCTCCGCAGATAAATAAAATGTTGGTGGTATCAATCTGTAAAAGCTCCTGATGCGGATGCTTTCTTCCACCCTGCGGCGGAACGCTTGCTACGGTTCCCTCTAAAATCTTTAATAATGCCTGCTGAACACCTTCACCGGAAACGTCTCTGGTAATAGATACATTCTCAGACTTCTTCGTGATCTTATCAATCTCGTCAATATAAATGATACCGTATTCTGCACGCTCGATGTTATAATCGGCTGCCTGAATCAGCTTTAACAGGATGTTTTCAACATCTTCACCCACATAACCGGCCTCTGTCAGAGAAGTTGCATCTGCAATTGCAAACGGAACATTGAGTAACTTCGCCAACGACTGTGCCATGTAAGTCTTTCCTGAACCAGTCGGACCAAGCATGAGAATATTACTCTTTTGAATCTCAACGTCACTGCTCTCTTCAATGTGGGTAATGCGCTTATAATGGTTGTACACAGCTACTGCCAGTGCTTTTTTTGCCTCATCCTGTCCAACTACGTATTGGTTGAGATGCTCCATGATCTGCTTTGGTTTTAACAGGTTAATGTCTCCTGGATTATATCCGCCTGCTTCTTCCTCGCCATTTTCTTCTTCCTGAAGAATTTCGTAGCAAATCTCAGTACACTCATCGCAGATGTAACTTCCGTTTAATCCCGCAATCAGCTTGCGCACCTGTCTCTGCGACTTTCCACAGAAAGAGCAGCGTAAATCCTCTGATCTTGTTGCCATAGTCAATCCCCTTTAATCATCAATGATTCGTGATAATCTCATCAATCAAGCCATATGCTTTTGCTTCTTCAGCTGTCATCCAGTTATCTCTCTCGGTATCTGCCTCAACCTTCTCAACTGGCTGGCCTGTATGCTCTGCCATAAGTCTGTTCATGCGTGCCTTTGTTTTCAGAATATGTTCAGCAACGATCTTCATATCAGTTGCCTGACCCTGGGAACCACCAGACGGCTGATGAATCATGATCTCCGCATTTGGAAGCGCATAACGCTTGCCTTTGGTTCCTCCTGATAAAAGGAATGCGCCCATGCTGGCTGCCATACCGATGCAGATTGTAGATACATCACACTTGATGTACTTCATCGTATCGTAAATTGCCATACCATCGCTGATGGAACCACCCGGGCTGTTGATGTAAAAGCTGATATCCTTGTTTGGATCTTCAGACTCCAAAAACAGCAGCTGTGCCACGATCAGGTTTGCTGTTACATTATTCACTTCCTCGCCCAAGAAAATAATTCTCTCTTTGAGAAGACGGGAATAAATGTCATAAGAACGCTCTCCGCGGTTTGTCTGCTCCACCACATAAGGTACTAATGCCATATATGTCACCATATCCTTTCCAAAAGACAGCGGCTTCCTGCCGCTGCCTCTGTTTATAGTTACAAATTATTTTGCGCTGTCTACGATCAGATCAACTGCCTTCTGTACAGCCAGATCATCCTTTAAGCTATCCTTGCCAGCCTCACCAAGATACTCCTTAACCTTGTCAAGTTCCATCTTGTATGCGTCTGCCATCTTCTGCATCTCAGCCTCAACCTCTTCGTCAGAAACTTCGATGTTCTCAGCCTTAGCAATTGCCTCAAGAACAAGACGATTCTTAATACGAGTCTCAGCCTGCGGCTTCATCTGATCAACAAGAGCCTCTCTTGTCAGACCAGTGTACTGAAGATACTGATCAACAGTCATGCCCTGCATCTGCAGTCTCTGTGCGAAATCATTTGCCATGTTGCGTGCCTGAGAAGTGATCATAGCGTCTGCGATCTCCATGGATGCATTCTCAACAGCCTTGTCTACTAAAGCGTTCTGCTTTGCAGTCTTAGCTTCCTTCTCCTTGCGCTCTAAAGCCTTAGCCTTTAAATCAGCCTTGTACTCATCAAGAGTCTCGAAATCGGAAACCTCGCTTGCGAACTCATCATCAAGCTCTGGCAGTTCCTTAGCCTTGATTGCCTTAACAGTTACCTTAAATGTAGCCGGCTTTCCTGCCAGGCTAGCCTCATGATACTGCTCTGGGAAGGTAACGTTAACCTCAGTCTCCTCGCCAGCATTCTTGCCAACTAACTGCTCCTCGAAAGTATCGATGAAGCTGTGAGAGCCGATGGTCAGATCATAATCTGTACCCTTGCCGCCTGCAAATGCAGTTCCGTCAACAAATCCCTCATAGTCGATGGTAACGATGTCACCGTCAGCTACCGGACGATCCTCTACAGTTACAGTTCTTGCCTGCTGATTCTGAACCTTCTTCAGTTCTTCCTCAACCTCTTCGTCGGTAACTTCTACCGGCTGTGCCTCATACTCAAGACCCTTATACTCGCCAAGAGTTACTTCCGGCTTAACTGCTACAGTTGCAGTAAAGATGAAGGACTTGCCCTTCTCGATCTGTGTTACGTCGATCTCTGGCTGAGAAGTGATTACTAAACCACTCTCCTTTGCTGCCTCTTCGTAAGCTTCCGGAATAATCTCATTTGCCGCGTCCTCATAGAAGATACCTGCGCCGTACATCTTTTCGATCATAGCACGAGGTGCCTTGCCCTTGCGGAAACCAGGCAGCTGAATTCTGCCCTTGTTCTTGATATATGCTTTCTGCATGGCTGCCTCAAACTGCTCAGCGCTGACTTCAATTGTCAGCTTTGCCATGCTCTTTTCCAGATTTTCTACCTGTACACTCATTACTGGTTCCTCCTAAAAAAACTTTCGTCCTTATCATATGACGCTTGCCACATCTAACTACTATCTATTTTAGTCATATGTCTGCAATATACGATTATACAACACAAGCCTCAAAATTGCAAGCGATAATTACGGCATCATAATTGCTTCTGCGAGCTTCTTTGATGTTTCCTCATCTTTTAGCAGCTTTACTAACTCAAGTCCGAGCAATATAGATGTACCCATGCCGCGGCTTGTTGTAATATTTCCATCGGTAACAACTGGAACGGCCTTAAACTTAGCTCCCTTTAACTGGTCTTCAAAGCCTGGATAACATGTTGCATTCTTTCCTTCCAAAATGCCTAAAATGCCAAGTGCACTCGGCGCTGCACAGATTGCTGCAATACGTCCACCCTTTGCATTGTGTGAAACAAGCAGCTTAGAAAGCTCTTCGCACGCTTTTAAGTTCTTAGTTCCAACACCGCCGCCCGGCAAAAATAAAGTATCTGCTGCATCAACAAAAATATCTTTTAGCATGACATCATTTTTAATTCCAATTCCATGAGAGCCCTGTGTCATATCTTTATTATGTATAGAAACAAGCTCTACCTCTTCTCCTGCTCTTCTAAGAAGATCAATCACTGCTAATGCCTCAACCTCTTCACAGCCATCTGCCATAAATGCGTAAACCATATTTTTTTCCTGCCTTTCTTTTTTTGACCTCAGTATAAAAAATCTTGATGAATCTGTCAACATGGGATATACTGATTTCTGAAAATCATTATAGGCGTTCACGGTTCGCAAACTTTTCTCGTGAACTTCAATAAACAATAGAAAGGCCTGGTATTTATTATGGAAATTGAACGTAAATTTGTCCCAGTTAAGCTTCCTGACAATTTGGAATCATATCCACACACACGCATCGAACAGGGATATCTGTGTACTGCCCCTGTCGTGCGCGTGCGAAGAGACGGTGATTCTTATTATATGACATACAAAGGAGCTGGCATGATGGTTCGTGAGGAATATAACCTGCCGCTTACAAAAGAAGCCTATGAGCATCTTATTGTAAAAGCTGACGGCACTGTAATTTCAAAGACACGCTACCGCATCCCGATTGGTAACGATCTGACTGCCGAGCTAGATATTTTTGACGGTGCTTTAAACGGTGTACTGCTCGTTGAGGTTGAGTTTCCTGATGAATCTGCTGCCAGAAGCTTTATTCCTCCAAAGTGGTTTGGCGAGGATGTAACTCTTGATCCGCGCTACCACAACAGCAACATGTCAAAGGGCATTCGGCCGTAATTACATGAAACAATCTAACATCGAGATGCGGCTTTATATTGCTGCAATAATTTTAACGCGCAGAATTTAGGTCCTGCGCGTTTTTTCATGATTTATTTTTGAAGATACCTAGGTTAAAAGAGCATAAAGCCAAAATCGGTACAAGCTTGCCTGCAATCTGGTATCAAAGCTCTGTCACTCAAGATAATCAAGCGGATCAACCGGCTCTCCATTTTTTTGCAGTTCAAAATATAAATTAGGTCCTTCTGTGACATAATATTTAGTCGGCTCTGCCAGTCCGCCAAGCACAGTTCCCTTTAATACATAATCACCTTCTGCCACTGAAACATTGTCCATATTTCCGATAATCGCCTGATATTCATCGCCAAGCGTTACGCAAAGATATGTTCCAATCTCCTCATTTGCTGCGATTTTTGAGATAACGCCGTCTGCCGGCGCTAAAACGGCATCACCTGGTTTTGCCTGTACCATAATTGCCGGGCACACCTTATATTCCTCTAATGTTGGATAATATACAAGTCCGTCCATTGAAAAAGACTTGATAAGCTCTCTTCCTGCAACTGGCCACTGAAGCTTCTTTGATGAGTCAAAATTTAAATTCATGGATACAAGGCTTGTCTGACCTGCAACCTCTGCCACTTCATCTGATGCTGCCTGTTCTGTATTCTGGATACTGTCCTGATTTGCATTCTGTCCAGACGCATCATTTGCGGCAAGCTCCTCACTTTCCCCTGACTGCTCTGCGAGCTGCTGCTCGCCAACTTCACTTCCAACTGGAAGCTCATGGTTCATCTCCTCTGCCACCTGATTTGCCTCAGACGGCATCCCATCTGATTGTGTTTTATTAGCCTGTTCTGCTTGTGTCAGCGCTTCACTCCCATTTGTTGTCACATACCTGTCATTTTGCTCACGATAAAAATTCACTGCCAAAAGTGCAGTAAGTGCTACGACTGCGCCAAGTCCAATGCCAAGCATCTTCTTCCCCGATAAAAACGCATACCACTTTCTCATAATGATCTCCATTTCTGTGCGATTACAACTGCACAATGTATATTAGGCGATCAGGAACTTTCTCCTGCTCCCTTTAGTCCTATTCTTGCCAATATTTGTGCGGTTATACGAAGAAACAAAGAAATATTTAAAGCTTTTATCTGCTTGAACTGTCCTTTACCTCACATCCCTGAAAATAATGCTGTAAAATCCATTTATAATCTCGTCCCTCCCCTGCATACCTGTCTGCTCCATACTGACTCATTCCATATCCATGTCCAATACCCTTTGCGATTACTCTAATCGTATCTGCGTAATCTTCAAGTCGAAACCAAAGTGACGGAATACCTAGTGCCAACGCTGCTTCCTCTGCTGAAAAACTAATCTCTGACACCTGTAAATTCATAACATAACCCTGTGCATCAAGTGTCAGCGCCACATCCGCTGCATTCACCTGTACCGAAAGCTGTCTCGTATCATCAATCTGGTTAAGCTTACCTGCAAATTCTTCTTTTGTAAATTGTTTTACCGTCTGATATCCCGGTGATTCAGCATCATACACACAATCGACACCAACAAGATACGGACAATCTCCTGTCTGGTCATAGCGCGTCATCCCGGCGCTGATCTTATGAAAAAGCGGTGCTGCAAGCCCATCACCATAATAAAGGCACTGCCCGGCAGTTTCAATCACTGCTGCATATAATTTTTCATAATATAGATATTCATCATCGCCCCACACTGCTTTCATCTGTGAAAGCGTCATCGCATGAATGGCAAGCTCACTCTCTGAGACAGAAGTTTTTGTTCCCATAGCACGATACAGCCACGTTCTTGCTAAAATAGCCTGTGCCTTCAATGTTTCCTGCTCCATTGAAGGATCTATCTCCTGCGCTAAAATGCCAACAAGATACTGTTCTGCTGAAACTGTTTTTTCATTTTCAAGAACCACGCTATACAAATCTTCTGGCTGATAAGACATAAAACCAGTATCAAAACAAAGAATCGTCATAGTATACGGAAACAAAAGCGATGCCAAAAATAATAATACTAATGTCACGATCTTTCCCTTCATTATAGCACCGCCTTTCCTAAGCAAATCTATTTCCCCATCTATTTTATTCTGCGTTTTCTTTCAATATGACTTATTTCAAGACAAATTCAAGATAAATTTGTGTTGCAACCTATTTGTTAAGATGTTATAATATTTCTGATAATGTTCTGCAGAAGGCAGAACGACAGATAGGAGGAAGCCAAATGACTTGGTGGCAAATTTTGCTCATTATTCTTGCCGTAATTCTTGTGCTTTTGGTAGTGCTTTATTTTGTAGGCTCCAAAATGCAGAGAAAACAGGCCGTTTCTCAAGAGCAGATGGATGCGATGAAACAAACGCTATCCATGTTAATTATCGACAAAAAGAAAATGAAACTTAAGGATGCAAATCTTCCTGATATGGTTTTGCAACAGACTCCAAAGTACATGCGCCGCATGAAGATGCCTTTTGTAAAAGCAAAGGTTGGTCCTAGAATCATGACTCTTATTGCCGACCCGAAGGTATATGAAATCCTTCCGGTAAAGAAAGAAGTCAAGGCTGTTGTCAGCGGTATTTACATCACCGAAATTAAGAGTGTACGCGGCGGAGCAATCCCGGCACCGCCGAAGAAGAAAGGTTTCTTTGCACGCTTCAAAAAAGATAAGAGCGCAAAGAATACAACTGCTGAGAAAACAGAGTCTAAGGGAAAGAAAAATAAATAAAGCAGCAAACAAAAAGCCGTGTATCGCATTGATACATGGCTTTTTATTTTACTATCTTCTGATCAGTTTTGCTGTGGGCGAATCTGAACCAGAATTTCACTGTCGCTGATATGCTGGTTGTTGATCTCAAGCAGATACTTTAGCTTCAGTTCCAAAAAATCATCCTGTTCATCCAGACAGATCCCCGTGGTGTAAATTCCCATCTCCATCTGTCCATAAGGCGTCTCATATACACTGACAAGCTTGTTTTCCTTCTCGAAATTCATCTGCGCATTGATCAGCCCTTTTTTGCTGACAGATACATGTTCTTCTGTAATCTGGATCGAATTTTTTACAATTAGGTTGGTATCATCGCCAATCTCATCATAGAAAAGATAGCGTTTTCCATCCTTTTCATAATACTTTCCAGTCGTTGTCACTTCGATAGTATCGTCTCCGTCCGGTGTCATCTGAAGTCCACGCACCGTTACAAGTACGTCCTTTGTCATGTTTTTCACTTGCCTTTCTATATATAGACCCTGCCTGCACAACTATAATCAGCGCTCGAATGCAAGATCAATCAGCTTCTGAACAAGCTCTTTCTTCGGGATGCCCTGTGCTTCCCAAAGCATCGGATACATACTAATTGCTGTAAATCCAGGAAGGGTATTGATTTCGTTAAACACAACACCGCTCTCAGTTAAGAAGAAATCAACTCTTGAAAGTCCTCTTCCATCAAGTGCCATAAAGATTTTTACAGCATCCTCACGAATCTGCTCACGCATATTTTCTGGCATCGGCGGATCAACAAGTGTTTTAGACTCGGAATTGTAATACTTTGCATCAAAATCGTAGAACTCATCTGCTGAAAGAATCTCACCAACACCAGATGCCTTTACATCAAGATTTCCGAGAACTGCACACTCAACCTCACGGCCGATAATAGTCTCTTCTACCAGAATTTTTCTGTCGTTATCTGCTGCTTCAATCAATGCATTCTTAAGCTGCTCTCTGTTTGCTGCCTTATTTACACCCTTAGAGGAGCCAGCTCTTGACGGCTTTACAAATACTGGGTATTCCAGTGCACTCTCTACTCTTGCAACTACCTCATCCATTTTAGGCAGCTCTTCCTTGTAAACAGGAACATACTTTGCCTGACGTATGCCAAGGGTATCGACTATAATCTTTGTGTAAAGCTTATCCATACCGGCAGCTGATGCAAAGAGACCACATCCAACAAACGGAATACCTGCAAGCTTAAATAAGCCCTGAACAGTTCCGTCCTCTCCGTATAAACCATGCAGTACCGGGAAAATCACATCAAGATGAACAAACTGTGCCTTTTCGTCCTCGCTCATACGATAAAGACCTTTTCTAGTTGCATCTGGTGACAATACAATACTTGTCTTTGACTGTCTCCAGGATCCATCCTGAACTGCATTAAGATCAGCGGCCTCTACCCAATGACCTTCCTTTGTAATTCCTACTAAAATGATATTGTAACGCTGTGCATCAATGCACTGAATAATATTAGATGCGGACATACATGAAATCTCATGCTCAGAGGACTGTCCTCCAAAAATAACCGCCAGATTCTGCTTGCTCATAATTTTTCCCTTTCTTTGCAATTCTTAACAACAAAAGCTGCAATGTTTGCCTTTGCTATCATACCACATTTTGATAAATATGCAAGTGTCTTGCCATACAAACCTTTTATTCGTCCGTTTTATGATGCTCTTTATAATATTTATCCGGATGAATATAAACATCCTCAAAGAACTCGCGCTTTTCTTCGTAGAGCTCATTGAGCCAGTCAACTGCGGCTGCACGACCTTCATCATCAAATGAAAAACGCTTTTTTGTAAACAGCTCTGGCTTTGTAAAATCCACGGAAAATGGTCCTGGACAGGCGGCTGCCTCTAGAAGCGTTACTTTTTCTTCCTTTGGTGCTTCCTCAGATGCATCGTTTGGTATTACACGCGTTTCTTCTACTTTATAGATGCTGTAGCGCATTCCTCTGTCTGATCCGGTAAAACGGCTCTTTTTCAGAAACGGAATGGACAGCAATGTTCCATGATCAATCATTTGTTTCCTCCATTGTGTACGGAATTTCCACCTGAACGCCATCAAAATTATTGACTAGGCGGCCATCTTCCTCAAGACGAAATGCCCAGTTTACCATAACACTATCTTTCTCATCTGTTCCTTCCTTAGCTTCCGCCTCAATTTGATTCAGCGATTTTTTTGATACCATCATCAACTTCGCATAAACACTTGTATCAGTTGTCAGTTCTTCCTTGTCACGGAATGTATACGAAAGAAGATCTCCATTAATATCTGTCATATCCATATCATTATATGCCGCTGACAAGATTGCTGCATCCTTTCCTGCACGGCAATTTAATTCGATATCTCGCACAGCAAATTTTTTATTAAAATTAACAAGTTCCTCTCCCTGTGTTGCACACATGGCAAATGAAAGCGAAACTGTCCACTCCTTTGGTGTATCACCTATTGTTTCTGTCGATACTGCACTTAAATAAGGGCATACATAATATGTTGTCGTTCTGCCGCCCCAGGCGCGATACTTTGTAACACAAACAGAACCATTCCAAAACATGGTTCCCGTTGAAGCATCTGCCTTATCAGCCTCTAGCTGTCGTCGAATTTCTGCTAATCCAGTCTCATTTTCTGCTGCCTGTTCACCTGCAGCATCCAGCGTAATTAAAACAGTTTTCTCATAGTGATGCACGCTCATTGCAACTGACAGCACCATTACAACAAGAAGTGCTGTGATCACAGTCACAAATACGGCTGTCTTTTTTCTTGGCATATGTTCTGCTACTCAAAATATGTGCAAATATACTCATATTGAGAATTGTAGGTTCTCACAAACACTACTTACTGCTTCATCGTGTATGCTTTTGACGAACCGAAGTTCTGTCTACTCACAAGTTCTTGTACACTCCACAGTCGTTAATTCCCCAGATAGCCCT